>NZ_BAABRU010000003.1:300000-416762 GCF_039545135.1 Herpetosiphon gulosus
TCACTGGGGCAAGCGGTGGAATTGGTCAAGCTATCACGCAAGGGCTCGCAGAACATGGCTGGCAGACGGTTTTGATAGCCCGCGAGCCAACCAAACTCAATCAAACAGTCCAAGTCTTGCAGAACCAAGGCCATCGCAGTATTGGTTTTAGTGCTGATGTCCGCGACTCCGAAGCAGTTCAACGGGTACTTACCACCGTCATGGATGAGGTAGGAACACCAAGTGCCGTGATCAATCTTGCGGGAGTGCTTGGGCCATTTGGCCAATTTCACGATCTCGATCTGGCTCAACTGCGGGCAATGTGCGATACGATCTGGTGGGGGACACTCAATCTCTGTCATGCGGTTATTCCAGCAATGATCGAGCGCGGTGGCGGCTCCATTATTAATATTGCTGGCTATGGCGCAGTTGAAGCATCGCCACGACTGGCAGCGTATGGGGCAATCAAGGCCGCAATTGTGCGCTTGAGCGAAACGCTGGCGATGGAATTGAAGCGCCAAAAGATTCGGGTTAATTGTATTGGGCCAGGCCTTGTTGCAACCAAACTGAGCACCGAGCTTGAGAGCACGCCCGAGGCCCAACGCTTTGCTGATGGGATGGTCAAAATGGCCCAAACCAAAGGGGTTTCTGGGCAGGAGGCCGCTAAATTAGTGCGCTGGCTGCTTGCTGAGGATAATCCACTCACTGGACGGTTGATTACAGTCCACGATGACTATGAGCAATTAAGTTCGCAACTGGTGGAAATCAATCATAGCAGTCGTTATACTTTACGCCGTATTAATGATTAAGTGGGCAGGCCGCTCAGTTGGCGTACTGAACGGCCTTTGGGTTTAATTACCAAGCACCATCAAGGCCATGGGGATACAAGGCTACTTTGGCAGCCTCGCCGCGCAGCATCAATTCAAATGCGGTTTCAAATTCTTCCAAGGGCAAGTGATGAGTAATAATCGGACGTAAATCGACTTTATTGCCAGCCACCAAGGCTTGGGTTTGATACCATGTTTCAAACATTTTGCGGCCTGAAACGCCGTACACGGTCGCGCCTTTGAACACCACATGGTTGGCAAGATCGAAATCGGGCAAGCCGTTGGGAGGTAAACCCAGCAGCGAGGCAAAACCACCATAGCGCAACGAACGAAAGCCCTGATCAATCGCACTAGGATGACCCGACATTTCGAGCAATACATCAACGCCTTCGCCTTCGGTCGCTGCTAGCACATGATGTACCACATCGTCGCGTGAATCCAAGGCATGAGTTGCGCCCATGGTTCGAGCCATTTCCAAGCGCTTGGGGTTGATATCGGTAGCGAAAATTTGCTTGGCTCCTGCGGCATGGGCGATTCCCACCGCAAACAAACCAATCGGGCCACAACCAGTCACCAAAACATTGCGGGTCGAAAGGTTAGTTGCCAAGGCCGTATGCACCGCATTGCCAAATGGCTCTTGGGCCGCAGCCAAAGCAGGCGGCATATTGGGGTCGTTGCGCCAAACATTGACCGCCGGAACTGCAATATATTCAGCAAAACAACCAGGCCGATCAACCCCGATAATTTCGACGTTGCGGCAAATGTGGGCTGCGCCAGTGCGACACTGATAGCAATAGCCACACACAATATGAGTTTCAGCGGAGACAAAATCGCCAACCTTGACCATGGTTACATCGCTGCCCACTTCGACTACATCGCCAGCCAATTCATGGCCGAAAATCATCGGTGCTTTGAAGCGGCTTTGGGCCCACGGGTCCCATTTATAAATATGCAAATCGGTGCCACAAATCGTCGAGGCTCGCACCCGAATCAGCACTTCATCACGCTTTAGCTGAGGAATCGGCGCAGTGATCAGCTTGGCTCCAGGAGCTGCCGATGGCTTTTGCACCGCCCGCATCGTATTATTTGGCATAGTTTGGTCTCCTCGTTGAAACCCATGGACGATCGTTTCTAGTTTGCATTGTTTCACCCAAATAGCATTTGATTCATTGGCACGAAGGTTTCGGGCAGTAGGTTGACAATCACCAACACAACTGGCCCCCAATATTCTGCCAAGGTTGATTGTTGAATTGCATCGATGATCCCAATTTGGGGTAATCCAATGCAGCCTGCCAAGCAAGCCCCAATCAGTACAATCCCTTGCACTAACCCCAACACCGCCCCAATCACATGATCAGCGCGGCCCAAAAACAACAGCCCAACTTTGAGGCGTAGCCACGTTGCTATCGCACTAACCAAGGCTGTTACTGCCAACAAACTCAGCAAAAACGCAAAAACGCTAATAAAGCCCGGCGCGGTCGCAGGAATCAGGCTGATCAGCAGATCGGTCACGCTGGGATAAATTCGTCCGGCAATCGCGATCGCGGTAATCAGCCCCGCCAATGCCAGCAACTGACGAATGGTGCCCCAGTAGAAACCGAGCACGCTATACCACAGCAAAATGCCGATCAAGACCCAATCAAGAATCGTCAAACGCACCTCCTTGGGCTATTTTAGCCAACTGCCACCAGATTGGTCAATTGCTGGTTGGCAAATTGTACGCCAGCTTGCAATAAAGCTTGCACCTGCTCAGCATTGGCAGCTTCGGCATAAATGCGCAACACAGGCTCGGTACCTGAGGGTCGAATTAAGAGCCAGCTTTGATCGGCAAGCAAATATTTGACTCCATCGCGATCATTAATTGATTGTAAGGCCACCCCAGCAATTTCTTGGGGCGCTTCGGCTTTGAGCGCATGCACCAAATCGGCCTTTTTAAATGGTTGCACGCGCTGATCGATCCGATCATAGGCGAATGGGCCATATTGGTGTTGCAACTCCTCAATTAATTCATGCAACGGTTTGCCAGCGCGGGCCACAATTTCAAGCAACAGCAAACCCATCAAAATGCCATCGCCCTCGGGCACATGGCCCAAAATCGAGATGCCGCCTGATTCTTCGCCACCAATTAATACTGGCTCAGCCAACATCAGATCACAAATATGGTTGAAGCCCACTGGCGTTTCTTCCACCCGCAAATCGTAGGCTACCGCCAAGCGATTGATCAATTGGGTGGTTGAAATCGTTTTGACGACTAAACCGCGCTGGCCTTTGGTTTCGATCAAGTGGCGCAAGGCTAGGGCAAAAATTTGATGTGGGCTAACGAACTCGCCACGGGCATCCATCGCCCCAATCCGATCAGCATCGCCATCGGTTGCCAGCCCCAAATCGTAGCCATCGCGGCGAATCATTTCAGCCAATGGTTGTAAGTTGCGGCCAATTGGCTCAGGGTGTAAGCGGCCAAAGCCAGGGTTCATATCGCCATGAATTTCGGCTACCATCACGCCCAATTCACGCAACCAACGGGCAATATAGCCACGCCCAGCGCCATACATTGGGTCGATTGCCACACGCAACGAGCTACGGGCAATCGCTGAAAAATCAATTAATGTGCGCAAATGGGTTAAATAGGCCGGCAATGGGTCGAAGCGCACGACCTCACCCGCTTGGGCGGTGGTGTTTTCTTGCCAAACTGGCTCAGCATATAAGGCTGCCCGCCCAGAGTGTTGTAAATCGCTAATCCGGGCCTCGATTTGCTTCATGGTTGCGGGCAAGGCCGAGCCACCAAAGGCTGCCTTGACTTTAATCCCGTTGTAGCGCGGCGGATTATGGCTGGCGGTAATCATCACGCCGCCTTGGGCCGCCAACTGTTTAACTGCAAACGACAAAGCCGGAGTTGGACAATCGGCTTTGCTTAAATAGACCGCCAAACCATTGGCAGCCAATACATTTGAAACTGTAATCGCATAGCGATCGGAAAGAAAGCGCGTATCGAAGCCCACCACCGCTTGCGTTACCTCGCCAGCAGGAGTTTCAGCCAGCAACTGCTCGGCGATTGCTTGGGCCACTAAACGCACATTTTCAAAGGTAAATTCTTCGCTGATGACAGCACGCCAGCCATCAGTACCAAAGTGAATTGCCACAGGTTTCGGCTCCTTCATTGGAATTCAATGCCTGTTGTACAGACAATTACGCCATTGTACCGCGAATTTAGCACTTGTTGCGATATGAAATTTCAAGCCGAATTAAGGCTTGGGCAGCCGCTTTACAGGCTATTTTGCCAAGGTTGATCAAAACCAGCAAAGCAGGTGGCACACTTTTTGCTTTATAAGCAATCAGGAAATCGAAATAATGATTGTAAACATCAGTTAGGTAACAAAGGAGTTAATTGTATGACAACCACAGTTGTAGGTGTATTCAGTTCAGACGCACAAGCTCAAGCCGCTGTTCGCGATTTACAAGCACTTGGTATCACCAATGATGCTATTTCAGTTGTCGCTCGCGATACCAGCCGCGCCGTTGATGCCGATGGGAACTTGGTCACCGTCAGTGACGATCATATGACTGCTGGCGAAGGCTTAACTGTTGGGGCCGTTTGGGGCGGATTGGTTGGCTTGGCCGCTTTGGCAATTCCAGGCATTGGGCCATTAATTGGTGCAGGTGCGTTGGCTGCTGCGCTAACAGGCGCGGTTGCAGGCGCAGCCACTGGTGGGATCGCCGGAGCTTTGATCAACGCTGCTAGCGTGCCCGAAGATCAAGCCTATGTCTACGAAGAACGGGTCAAAGCTGGTAGCACCTTGGTCACGGTGCACGCCGACGACAGCATGGCGGCCCAAGTACGAACTACCTTACGTCAAGCAGGAGCCGAACGCTTCCAATGGGATAGTGATACCGATTACGACCAAAGCAATGAGCAAGCCTATGCCGATAGCAGCAAAGTTGGCACAGTCGGCGGTGGTGCTGCTGGCGCGGTAACTGGCGCAAGCATCGGCGCTGCTGGTGGCCCAGTTGGCGCGGTGATCGGCGGTGTCACTGGTGCAGTGGTTGGTGGCGCAATTGGAGCCGCTGGTGATACCGCTGGCGAAAAAATGGATGATCGCACGATTGATAGCGATTATCCGCATAGCACTGCCTACGATACTACCAATGCCTACTCTAGCAATGCTACCTATGATCAAATGACTACCGTCGATACAACTCGCGAAGCCATGGCTAATCGTGATTACAGCACCACCAACGAAATGCCGGTGAACAATCGGATTGAAAACGCTGTGCGCGATGTGACCACCGATGATCAAGGCCACGATACCTTCCATGCTGCCGACCAAGCCTACGATAACAGTAGTAAAGTTGGTACTGCTGGCGGCGGCGCTGCTGGCGCGGTAACTGGCGCAGCGATTGGTGCTGCTGGTGGTCCAGTCGGTGCAGTCGTTGGCGGCGTGGTTGGTGGGGTTACTGGCGCAGCAATTGGCGCAGTTGGTGATACCGTTGGAGAACAAGCTGATACCGAAACAGGTGCATTCAGCCATGATAATCAAGCACAATATCGAGGCACCGCCAACGCAGTCGGTGATAAGTTACGCGATGCTGGCAATAGCGTCGAACGCAAACTTGACCGTGATCTCGACCGCGATGGCGATGTAGGTCGCCGGGGCTAAAGCCCAATTCCTCCAGGTGCTTGGGCAGCGGAGCAAGCTTGCTCCGCTGCTATTTTTGCTCTTCAGCAACTGCCATCAACGCCTGTTGCAACACATTCAAGCCATATTCAACTTGGGCTTGGTTGAGGATAAACGGCGGCGTAAGGCTTAGCACATTGCCATGCATGCCGCCGCCAAGCACCAAAACCCCTTGGGCTTGGCACAAACTCACCACGTGCATCACCGCTGCGGGATTTGGTGTAATCCTATCGGCTTGTACCAACTCTAGTCCGATCATCAAACCGCGACCACGCACATCGCCGACCAAAGCACAGTTTTCAGCAATTGCAGCTAGGCCACGCAATAAGTTCAGGCTTAATTGATTAACTTGATCTAACGTATTATGTTCAGTTAATACTCGAATTGCGGCAGCGGCCCCAGCGCATGCCAAGGGATGACCCATAAATGTGCCAGTATGCAAGGGTTCGCCATTAACCTGCCAATGGGCCATATGTTCAGCGCGGCCAACGCAGGCCGCAATTTGCAAACCACCAGTCATGCCTTTGCCCATACAAATCAAATCTGGCTCAATCCCATCGTGATTCACGCCCCACCACTTGCCAGTGCGCCCCCAACCAGTAAAAATTTCATCAGCAATCAACAAGATTTCATAGTGATCACACAGTTGGCGCAAGCCGCGCAACCAACCATCAGGCGGCACAATTTCGCCCTCACGACCTTGGACTGGCTCAACAATTAATGCGCCAATCGGGCTAGCACTGGTTTTGATCAGCTGCTCGGTGGTAGTTAATGCCCAATCCAAGCAATCACCAGCCTCACGCCAACGAAATGGATAGGGATACGGGGCACGTTGAACATGGCTCGACAGTTGCGGCAAGAATGGTTGGCGAAAATCAGCCCGATTGGTTGCCGCCAACGCCCCATAACTCAAGCCATGATAACCACCAGTAAACGCAACAACTCCCGGTTTTTGGGTTGCAAGCATAGCAGTTTTAAGGGCAATTTCGATACTTTCAGCGCCACCGCCGGCCAAAAACACCCGTCCATCAGCAATTGGCGCATGCTGTTTAATTAATTGAACTAATTCAATCCGCGCTTCATGGGCAAACACATCGCCCATGCCGTGAATCAAGCGCTCGCTTTGAGCTTGAATTGCCGCCAACACCGCTGGATGGCGATGACCAATCCCGACCACCCCAAAGGCTGCCGCAAAATCAAGATAACGATTGCCATCAACATCAGTTACCAACGCACCCTCGGCCTCGGCCCAAACGATACCGCCAGGCAAGGTTAGACTTGGCGCTTCGCTGGCTGCCAATTGCGCTAACAACGCTTGGCTGCGTGGCCCAGGCACAGCACTGATAATTTTGGGTAACATGCTCTATTCCATTCTTAATTATGTTCAGGATCAAAAAACCCATGGCTGCCAAAGCAACCATGGGTATTGTAGCAAGCTTCACGTTTTTACAAACGAGCGCCGCACTCAGGGCAGAACACCGCTTGACCAGCAACTTTAAAGCCACAGCTTGGGCACAACCGCTCAATCGGAATCGCACCGCTATCGACTGGTGGCGCAGCAGGAGCCTCACTTGGTGGCGCATAGCTGGTTGGTGGCACATAATTTTGGGCCTCAACTGGCGGTGCATACGGCGCTTGTTGTGGTGGCACCGATGGCGCATACGGCTGAGGATAGGCTGGTGGTGGCGGGGTTTGCACTGCCACAAATTGCTCGTTTTGGGCACGTTCTAATTCAGCTTGGGCGGAAGTCAAACGCGCTTGCAAATCGTTGATCAAATTGACCAAACTAGTAACTTCGGGCGCAGTCAAAACACCTTGTTGGTGTAGTTCGTAGGCGCGTTGGCCCAACAAACCATAATTTGTGGCAATTTGCTGCTGCATATCGCCAATATCGCTGCGAACGCGACTGGTACGTTGTAATTTGTCGGCCTCGAACTTGGCGCGGTCAACACCTTGCGAGAGTGTTCCTTTAAGATTGTCGAGAAATCCCATATATTCCTCCTACAATAGCCTGGAAACCATGGCTACAAGCCTATTCTAGCGGAAATACACCTCAAATGCTACCTCCCGCAAGCCTTGGGCCATGGGTTGGTTTAACGTTGCCAAATGCTCACAAGTTGCAGCAGGTTATACCCCAGTTGGCACATCAACGAAGAAGGTTTTTACCCGAAATGTTTGCTCCAGGTGTGCGCCCAATGCCTTAACGCCCAACGTTTCAGTATGATAATGACCTGCGCAAATCAAGGGCATATCGGCCTCGATCGAGGGGAAAACCGCTGCATAATTGACTTCGCCTGTCAGTAAGGCATCGCAGCCATCACGTAGCGCTTGCTCCAATTCGCTGGCTCCATCACCCGAAACTACCCCAACTCGTTTGATCCCACGCGGGGTTTGACCCCAAACTTTGATCTCGTTTTCAGGAATTGCCAAGATGCTTTTGACATGGGCAACCAAGCCTTCAATACTCAATGGCGTGGTCAGTTGACCAATAAAGCCCAACATTTGGCCGCGATAATCGCCAAATGGCTGAACCATCTCCCAGCCTAAAAGCTTGATTAATTGGGCATTATTGCCAACTTCGCCATGAGCATCAAGCGGCAAATGCGAGGTATACAGCGAACAATCAGCTGCCATCAAGCGTTTGATTCGGCGGCCAAACCAGCCAACCAAAGGCTGAGCATTGCCCCAAAATAAGCCATGATGGGTCAGCAACAAATCGGCGTTACCAGCAATTGCCGCCTCGATTGCCTGCAATGAAGCATCAACCGCCAGCGCGATGGTTTTAACTTCATCGCGCCCTTCAACTTGCAAGCCATTTAAGCTTGCATCGCGAAATTTGGCGGTTTGCAAATAGCTATCCAAATAACGCACCAACTCAGTTAGTTGCATGATTTCTCCTATTCGCCTTGAATGCGAGCAGCAACCCGTTGGCGAAATGGCGCAATCAACAAGCCAAACAACCAACGAATTGGCCATAAGAGCCAGCCAACCAGCGTATCAACTATCGCGGCTAACGGTAAGCCTAAACGCAAAAATTGTTTGAGTGGCTTCAAGAATGGCAAGCGTGAAAGGGCCACGGTCAAGCCCAAGATTGTCATCGAAATTACAAATTTCAGGCCATGTGGCGTTTCAAGATGCCAAACAATTTTGATCACCGATTCGGTGCCAATTGCCAGCAACAAGGCAAATGCGGCATGCTCAAGGTTTGGCTCCCATTCGATCAAGTTGGTAAAAATTTGCGCCGCAAACCGCATCACCAAAATCCCAATCGCTACGCCTAAGCCAATCACCCAAAAGCGCTTTTGCGGATCAGCATTCACCGCAACAACAACATTATCGAGGCTAAAGGCAAGGTCGATCATTTCAATAATCAAGACAGTTTGCCAAAAACCAGTGACTCGTTGCTTGGTCTCACCATGTTCAACTTCTTGATCTCGGCGATGCACATGGGCAAAGTGATTGACACTCAGCCAAACCAAATAGCCCGAGCCAATCGCCAAAACCCATGGATTTTCGGTAATAATGAAGGCCACCGCCAACATTAACCCACGCCCAACATAGGCTCCAATCAGGCCAACTTTTAATGCAGCCGCTTGTTGCATACCCAAAAAGCGCTCGCCATGACCCTGCATCCATTGCAGCCATTTTGGCCATGGAATCGGCTGATCTTGCGGCAAATGCGCCACCATTGCGCCTAATACTGCGGCATTATCGATCGAAAGAATCCCTTCGAGAAACACTAAAAGAAACACAATTTGCAGAATATCAAAAATGTCTTGCCACACGTCGTCGGTATCCTTTCATGATAACTGATTGATCCACTAGGATTAATTATACGCCACCTGCACGAATTCGCGATGAATAGAATGTTGATTATTGATTAACCAACATACTCCTAAAACCAAAGATGCTAGCCTTCGCTAGCACCTTCATTCGTACAAGTTGATCAGGTCGGATTGATCAAAATACGTTAATTTAGCCGATTTGGTTACGCACTTGTTTGGTCGCGGTGACCATGGCTTGCAGCGCTGCTGCCACTTCAGCATAAGTCCGAGTTTTCAAGCCACAATCGGGGTTAATCCACAGTTGGGTGGCAGGTAAATAGTTGAGCAATTGCTGCATCCGAGCAACCAATTGTTCAACCGTTGGGATATTCGGGCTGTGAATATCGTAAACTCCAGGCCCAATTTGTTGGGTGTAGCGGCCTTCTAAGTCAGCCAACAACGAACCGGCACTGCGTGCATCCTCAATGCTAATCACATCAGCATCAAGCGCGGCAATTGCCGCAATAATGTCGTTGAAATCGCTGTAGCACATATGGGTATGAATTTGGGTGCTCGGTTTGGCCTCGCTAGTCGCAATTCGAAAGGCTCGCACGGCCCAATCAAGGTAGTTTTGCCAATCGTTGCGGCGCAATGGCAAGCCCTCACGAAAAGCTGGTTCATCGATTTGAATAATGTTAATGCCTGCTGCCTCTAAATCAGCCACTTCATCGCGCAACGCTAAGCCAATTTGGACGGCAACGACGCTACGTGGCAAATCATCACGCACAAAACTCCATTGCAACATTGTCACTGGCCCAGTCAACATGCCCTTGACAGGACATTCAGTCAGCGATTGAGCATAGGTGGTTTCGGCAACGCTCAAAGCCGCCGTGCGATAAACATCGCCAGCAATCACTGGCGGGCGCACACAGCGACTCCCATAACTTTGCACCCAACCTTCTTGGGTTGCCACATAACCCGCCAAATGTTCGGCAAAAAATTGCACCATATCGTTGCGCTCTGGCTCGCCATGCACCAACACATCAATTCCCCACTGCTCTTGCAGGCCAATCACATGGGCGATTTCAGCCTGAATTGTGGCAGCATAGCCATTTGGGTCACGTTTGGCTTCAGCGCGGGCTTTGCGCAAGGCCGCCGTTTGCGGAAACGAGCCAATTGTCGTGGTTGGCAACAGTGGTAAATTCAATTTAGCTTGTTGCAATGGCACACGTTCAGCATAGGCCAAACGGGCTGGCGTTTCAGCACCCAAGCCAGCGCTCCGCTCACGCACTGCTGGCACAATTCGGCCAACTCCGTCAAGCCATTGCTGACGCGAGGCCAACGCGGCATCCCACCTTGTTTGCACGCTTGCAATGCCTTCGCGCAAAGCCTGAGCTAATAATTCTAGTTCAGCTAAACGTTCTTGGGCAAAAGCTAAACCGCTGCTAACCGCAACTGGCAAATGACGTTCAGCAGTCACGGTTTCGGGCAAGTGTAACAATGAACATGAGCTGCTCAAGATCAGACGGTCTGGTGCGACAAATTCGCTTAATCCAGTAATTTTGGCATGCAAATCGGCTAAATCGCTACGCCAAACGTTGCGCCCATTAACCACACCAGCGACTAAAATTTTATCCTGGGGAAAGCCATGATATTGAATTGCAGCCCAATTGGCATGGCCTTGTACCAAATCTAAGCCCAAGCCATGGATTGGCAATCGACAGAGTTCGCGATACCATGGCGTAACATCGCCATAATAGGTTTGCACCACGATCTTGCCGTACTTGCTCAACTCGCGGTAGCAGGCAGCGAAGGCTTGCCATTCTTCCTCAGTCACATCGCCAACCAAAGCAGGTTCGTCGCATTGAATAAATGCCAGATCACAATCATTCAATTCACGCACAATTTGGGCATAGATTGGCGTTAGTTGTTGCAGATGCTTGGTTAATTCAGCCCCCGCCAAGCGAGCCAAACGCAAGAATGTCCAAGGCCCAAGCAGCACTGGACGAGCTTTTGTCCCAACCAGATTCTGAGCAAAACGCACTTGCTCCAGCACCAAATTGGCTTGGAGTTCCCAGCGTTCAGGAATTTCTGGCACTAAATAATGATAGTTGGTATCAAACCATTTGGTCATTTCCAAGGCTGGCAGACCATCGCGGCCCCGCGCCATGGCAAAATAGCCCTGTAAATTATGCGCATCAACCTTGCCAAAGCGTGCTGGCACGGCTCCCAACATCAGCGCTGTATCCAACACATGGTCGTATAAACTAAAATCGCCAACTGGCACCAGATCCAAGCGTTGGGCTTGGATCGCCAAACGATCTTGGCGCAGTTCGTTAATTGCCGCCCGAAAACCAGTTTCATCGAGTTTGCCACTCCAAAAGCGTTCCAAAGCCTGCTTGTATGGACGGCCAACGCCAACCCGTGGATAGCCCACGACTGTTGTTTGAAAATTCATGATTAATCCCATTCTAGGCTGGCCGCTGATTGATATTCAGTGACCCGCGTCTCGAAAAAATTCTTCTCCTTGGTCAAATCGATCGTTTCACTCATCCATGGAAATGGATTTTGTGAGCCATATTGGATTGCCAAACCGATCCGTTGTAGTCGGCGGTCGGCGATATATTGCACATAATCGCGGAACATCGCTGCATGCAAGCCCATTACACCACGTGGCAAGCATTCAGCAGCATATTGGGCTTCTAATTCAACTGCTTGGCGAATTAATTGCACAATTTCAGCTTGAAATTCATTCGTCCAAATTGCTGGATTTTCAGCTTTGATGCCGTTAATCAAATCGACCCCAAAATTCAGGTGAATTGTTTCATCGCGTAAAATATATTGAATTTGTTCGCCAATACCGGTTAGTACATTGCGGCGATGTAATGAAAGCAGCATTACAAAGCCGCTATAGAAGAAAATGCCTTCCATAATCACGTAATAGCCAATCAAATTTTTGACAAAGGTTTGCATACCTGCGAGATTTTCGGTGCTAAATTGTGGGTCAAGCACCGCCGCAGTTAATTGCATCTCAAATTGATCTTTTTGGCTAATCACCGGGATTTCATGATACATATTGAAGATTTCATGTTCATTTAAGCCCAAGCTTTCAACAATATGTAAAAATGCGTGGGTATGAATCGCCTCTTCAAATGCTTGGCGTAATAAATATTGACGACATTCAGCATTAGTAATATGCCGAAAAATCGCCAAAACAATATTGTTGCCAACTAAACTTTCAGCCGTAGCGAAAAAACCTAAATTGCGCAATACCATCAAGCGTTCATCAGCCGATAGATTCGTTGAACGCCAAATTGCAATATCACCAGTCATCGCAACTTCATTGGGCATCCAATGGTTAGCACAACCATTCAGATAATGCTCCCACGCCCAGCCATAGCGCAACGGCATCAATTGATTGACATCGACTTGATTACAATTGATCAAGCGTTTATCGCTAGCATTAAAGCGGCCAAATTGTTCAATCATCGAAAATTCCTTGTTACTCACAGGCTTCACAGCTAGGATCATCAATTGGACAAACGTTATCGCTCAGCACGCTGGCCGATTCGCTGCGATTGCGCATCCAACGTGGTTGCACCCCAAAACGATTGATATCCAAGGTCGATTTTTCAATTTGGGTCGCGGCCAGCGTGCGTAGATAGTAGGTGGTTTTCAAGCCCATGCGCCACGCCGTCAGATACATCTCATTCAAGCGGTTGCCGCTGGTTTCAGCCACATATAAATTGAGTGATTGACCCATATCAATCCATTTTTGGCGACGTGCAGCGCAGGCAATCAGCCATTCGGGGGCAATTTCGAAGACGGTCAAAAATTGGGCTTTGAGTTCAGCCGGAATTCGTTCGATTTGACTGATTGCACCATCGTAATATTTCAATTCGGCCAGCAAATCAGCATCCCACAAGCCGCGAGCTTTGAGTGCATCGACCAAAGCTCGATTGACCGTGGTGAAATCGCCCGAAAGATTGCTTTTGACATATAAATGGCGATAGGTTGGCTCAATTGATTGGCTTGTACCAACGATATTGGCAATTGTGGCGGTTGGGGCAATTGCCAACAAATTGCTATTACGAATGCCATATTGAGCCAAAGCCTGGCGCAGCGGTTGCCAATCGTAATGGCTGCTATGATCAAGTTCAGGCTTGGTATCACGTTGATCGGCTAAAATTGCCAAACTATCGATTGGCAAGATGCCACGATCCCATTTCGAGCCACGAAAACTTGGATACGTCCCGCGTTCCCGTGCCAATTCAATCGAGGCGGCAACCGCAAAATAGGCAATTGCTTCCATCGAACGGTCAGAAAATTCGACCGCCGCTTGGCTGGCATAGCCAATATTTAACGCGTACAAAGCATCCTGAAAACCCATCAAACCCAGGCCAATTGGCCGATGGCGGGCATTGGCTTGAGCTGCTTGGTGGCGCGGATAAAAATTAATATCGATCACGTTATCGAGCATGCGCACTGCCGTCGTAACCGTGGTGCGCAATTTTTCGAGGTCAAGCGAGCCATTGCTAATATGTGCCGCCAAATTAATCGAGCCAAGATTACAAACCGCAATCTCATCTGCCGAGGTATTGAGCAGAATTTCGGTGCACAAATTGCTGCTATGAATCACCCCAACATGATCCTGAGGAGAACGCAAATTGGCAGCATCCTTCCAAGTAATCCAAGGATGGCCAGTTTCAAACAAGCGTGTTAACACTTTACGCCAGAGTGATACTGCCTCAACTTGGCGAGCTGAACGCATGAGGCCTTGAGCCACCAGCGCCTCATATTCGGCGTAGCGCACAGCAAACGCTTGCCCATACAAATCATGCAAATCGGGCACTTCATCGGGCGAAAATAACGTCCATGCGCCATTGCTCAACACCCGTTCCATCAACAAATCGGGAATCCACAGGGCCGTGTGCATATCGTGGGTGCGACGGCGCTCATCGCCGGTTGGTTTGCGCAAATCAAGAAAATCCTCAAGATCAGCGTGCCAAGCTTCAAGGTAAACACAGACAGCACCCTTGCGTTTGCCACCTTGATTGACCGCAATCGCTGTATCGTTGACAATTTTGAGGAAGGGAATTACGCCTTGGCTCACGCCATTTGTACCGTGAATTGGTGCACCAAGGGCACGAACCGAAGTCCAATCGTTGCCCAAACCGCCCGCCCATTTTGAAAGCATGGCGTTATCGCTGATTGCTCCGAAAATTGCCTCAAGATCATCGCCGACCGTCGAGAGATAGCACGATGACAATTGAGGGTGATTTGTCGCTGCATTGAACAGGGTTGGGGTGGCCGAAGTAAAGTGGAATTGCGACAACACCGCGTAAAAACGCAAGGTTTGGGCTTCACGATCAGCTTCATTCAAAGCCAAGCCCATTGCGACGCGCATCCAAAAAACTTGCGGCAATTCACGGCGCAAGCCCTGCCACTGAATAAAATAGCGGTCATACAGGGTTTGCAGGCCAGGATAGGCCAAAAGAGCATCGCGCTCGGGAACAATTGCCGCCGCCAAACGCACCAAATCAAAGCTAGCAAGTTTGGAGTCGAGCAAACCTTGGGCAATTCCAGCCTGAATATAATCAATAAAGGCACTAGCATAGCGCGGAGCAACCGCTGCAGCAGCCAAATATTCGCCAAGAACTTCAAAGTGAAGTTGACTGGCCAAGAGTGCAGCGGCCACAAAACTATAATCTGGCTCCTGCTCAATCCAACTGCGAGCGGTTAGGATACAGGCCTGCAATTGCTCGGCAGCCGTCATATTGGGATAAAAGCCCAAGCTAGCAGCCTGCCAGAGCGTAGTCGCGTCAGTTGTTTGGGGATAAGCAGCACAGGCTTCAATAATTAATTGATAAAGCCATGGAGTTTGTTCAGCAGAGGCGCTAGCCCCAACTTCGATCTCATTCATAGAGCATCCTTAATTGAGCTAAATAAAAAAATGCCTGCTCCCTAGCGGAACAGGCATAAACCATTACCAAACCATGGGCAGCAGCCCATGGGCATTAATTGCAAGCGGCAATGATCACCCCCTTTGACGCGAAGGGACATCTTGATCAACTCGAACTGAGTGGGCATTCGGACTTAGCATTAAGCCATACCGTTGCGCGACAGTGCCGGAATCTCACCGGACTTTCCCCAATATTCCAGCCAAGCTACGACACTTGGCCTCAGACGAAAAAATTTTGTAGGCTGTACTGTAGCAGAAGCCTGATCAGTCGTCAATCAAGCTAAAAGTGGGCTACTTTGCAGTCGATTAGCCCATTGCAAAGCGCTAAATCAGCTATGTACTAAACCACGCCACCGAGCAGCAAGCCCAAAAATTGGCAAAATTGCCGAGCAACCCTAAAAGTCCTAGTAATTGGGCTAGGCCATTAGCTAGCTAGCGCAATAGCTAGGATCAAGCCAGCATAGCAAATGACAGAAATTCTTAAAACGCTAACCATTCTTGGCGGTCTGAGGTTCGATAGCTTTAACAATTGAAGGTGGTTTGTTGGCCAGAGATAGTACAACACTCCTAGCCGAGAACGATATTGGTGGGAAAAACCCCAAAAAAAGCTCTTGACAAGAACAAATTGGTTTTGTACACTCTGAGTACGAATTAACCGCACTTGCCAATCGATGTTTATGTGAAGCAAATAGCATTACAACGTTGCAATAGCTAAATACATGGGGTGAGAGAATGTATTTGGTTAAAGCAGGCACACTCAGTAAGCGCAAAAATCACTAATCGGAAAACTCGTTTCTCGACGGATACGAATTTGATTGATTGGAATGTTTTTGTAACAACTCTATCGCTTTGGTGGCAATAACAATCGATAAACCCCTATTTGGTCTTTTTATACAAAAGCGACAGTGTTGGGCTGATGGTGTTAGAAGTAAGCACTTGCGAAACTCGAACAACGCTTGACAATCATGGAACGATTCAACTATTAGTACTATCGGTTGTTCGGCATATCAACTCAGACTCAAAAGGAAAGGTTCAACTAACTCCTTTCGTCAGATTGATGAAACCTACAAGCACTGCGAATGTGTGACCCCAGTGCAGCCAAAATGGCTCCGAACACACAAGGAGGATTATTCAATGGCACAGGACACAGTACAATTTGACCGCAATGTGTTGGATCAAGTTGCCAGCCGCTTTGGCAAACTTGCTCAATCATCACAACAATTGATGCAAATGCTCACTCAACTGAGCCAAACTCTTCGCACAGAGTGGCTTGGTGATGCAGCAACAAGTTACCAGGCAGAATGGGAACAAGACATTAAACCAGCCTACATGCGCTTGATCGAAGCCTTCAACACCTTCCAATCAACCACCAACGAAATCAAGAAGACCTTCGAGCAACATGAAGAAGAAGCTGCTGGTATCTTCAAAGCTTGGCAAATCTAACTTTCGCTATTTTTATTCTAAGGAGGCTCTCTCATGGCAGAGAAAACAAAATTTAATCCAGAGGCTATGCATCAAGCCGCCGCAACCTTCGGCAAAGCGCATGAAGGTTTGCAAGATGTCAACCAAGAAGTATTGTCGATTGCCAACACCCTCCAAGAATCACTCAAAGGTGATGCTGGCAATGAATTTGTTGACACCCTGCAAATCATGGCTCAATCAATCGCCAAATTTGCTGCTAAGATGACCAATATTCAAGACGATATCAAGGTTTCAATGCAACAAATGGCCGATACCGACAACAAAAATTCCCAAATGTTCTAAATTTAAAAAGCCATTTCAGAATATCAAGGAGTTAATTAATGAAAAGTTTCCTAATGCGCTTAGCTCGCAAGGTTTTGGATAGCGTTCTGCAACAATTGATGCAACAATTCAATGTCATTCAAGAACAAGCCTTGGCTCCAATCAAGCAAATTCTTGGCATGGTTGACGGTGTATGGCGTGGTAATGGGGCAACTCAATTCAAAGACGAGTTGCTGAATTTGATGACCCCCGAAGTTACTCGCATCGGGACTGGCATCACCAACTACCACAAAAACTTGACCAAAGCCCGTGATTTGATCGACCGTGCTGATAGCACCGCTCGCAACTTGGTCAACTCAAAATTGCGCAGTATTGCTAAATTCTACTAATTTTGACATTGAATTCTTAAGTATAGATTTTAAGGAGGCCATTTCATGGCAGAAGTAGAAGTATATCTAGAGCAAGGCCCAGTTGAAAAAATTGCCAAGACTCTCAATACAATTGGGCAAGTCTTGAAAACTGTGGCTAAGGTGTTGGAAGTGCTTTCAACCACGCTTAAAGCTACCGCGTTCATCGGGTTGGTCGGCGGTTATGCCGTTGCTCAATACATCGATCAATTCCGCCCAACAATCGAAAAAATGTCGGAAAAATTGCTCGAAACTGCAGGTGAAGTCAACAAAGCAGTTCAAGCATACATCAACCAAGATTCAACCCTCTCAGGTCGCTTCGGTTAGTTTTATATCTAAGTCATTTTACCCTGTATTTCAAACCGATCATGCACCTGCATGGTCGGTTTGAATTTAAATTCCCTACCCCCTCTCCCACTGCGGTAAGCGAGGGGATTTTCACTAGTAGGGTTGATCAGATTATAAGTATGCGCCATGAATAAAACACCCCTCTCCTCGCTCAGCGGGAGAGGGGTCGGGGTGAGGGTATAGATATTAAATAATATTAAGCTGGTTCAGCGTTACAAAAAAGGTGATCAAAAAGGCCACGGTCAAGAGGCTAATCACAATGACCAAAATCGTATTAAGGCTAGGCCAGCGGCTCTTTTTAGCAGTTGGGACTTCACCGAATAGCTTGAGCAATTCTTGCACAACTTGAGCGGCATTCTGTGGACGATTAGCTACTTGGGTATCAACCATGCGCACCGCCAGCTCAGCAATCGCTCGCACGTCAGCAGTCCGGTTCATATTAATCCGATGGTTTTTCAAAACCGCTTGATAGACCTCTTCATCGCTTTTGAGCTTAAAGGGGTAGGCGGGAACACCAACCAACATTTCATACAAAATCAAGCCCAAGCCATAGACATCGGTGGCATAGCTCGGTTTTTGCAAATGTGGTTGCATAATTTCGGGCGAGGTATAGGCTGGGGGAACCATAAACGAATACCAATCATTGTTGATATTTTGTGGCGTGCTGGCAATCCCCAAATCGAGCAAATAAACGGTTGGGACTGAAGGATTATCTTCAAAATGCACCAACAACGAATCAGGCGTAATCCCAAAGTGCAACACGCCTTTGCTTTGCAACAAAGCCACTGATGAGGCTAAACGCATCACCAACCAACCAATGTGGTTGACCCACATTTGGGGGTTTTTGGTCAGCGCATCGCGTAACGATTCGCCAGCAAAGAAATCTGACAAATAATAGTAAAAGAGGTGTTCGCCGAGCATGGCCCGACCATAAGCTTCGGTTTGAGCGCTAACGGTGGCATTGGCGTAAGGTGGCCGCCAATTTGGCAAAAAGGTATTGCGTTCATTCGAAACCCGCACTGTTTTAAGAAATTCAGCTTCTCGTTTCAAGCGCTCGGTATTTTCGCTACCAACGTGGGCAACTTTCAGAAAAACCCGCTCTTTTTGATGGCTTGCTTCATATAAAACCGAGGAGCGTAATACCACAACTGGCCGCACGATTTCAATATCGCCCAGCCATTTTCCATACCCGAGAATTGTTGGCGATTTTTCAGCTTGACAATAAACTTCTTGACAATACAAATTATTATCAAACGATGTTCGTTCACATAACAGACATACCTGTTTCATGGGCGCTTACTCCGTTCCATGGGTAGTCATGGGAAACCAGATTACGGCTCTATCGTACCGCAATATGGATTGCTAGGCGAGGATTGTTGGCACTACTCTACTCATTTATTCAAAAGCTGTCAACCACTAGCCGAAATAGCGGATTGTATGGTATAGTTGGCACGTTACACCAGCGAAACGCTATTTCTCTCTCCTCGTGCCATTTTGTAGAGTGTGTTCAAGATTAGATCCGATCAGTGATTGATCGATGGGCGGAATTTTGGAGATGCACCGATGAAAAACTCTATCCAAATGATAGATCGTCCTCCACGGATTCAACCAGAGCTACCTTTTAATAAGTTTGAAATCCCATCACCCCCAGAAAATCCTGAGGATGCGATTTCTAAGTTAATCCAATTGGCTCTGCCGATGACGATGATTGTGGGCTATGTCTTTGTAACAATGTTCGGAGGGCGTGGCGGCGGCGGCGCTTTGATTCTGATTCCGATGGCCTTATCGGTGTTGGCCTCCACAGGGTTCTCGATCTATTCGTTTATTCGCGAAAAAAACCAACGTTTAGAGCGTGAACGGCAATATCATGAACAAATCGTCGAGCTTAATAAGGATATGCACGGCTATCACGATTTGCAGCGCCGTTTCTATCGCTATAACTATCCCGATACCCCTAGCACAATCAGAGTAATTACTGATGCCAAACACGATTTAGAAAAACCTGAACGTACCCTCCGTTCAAATGCGCGGATTTGGGAGCGCCGAGTTTCTGACGATGACTTTGGTTCAGTGCGACTTGGCATGGGGACACTGCCCTCAACCGTGGTCTATGAGGTGCGGGGTGGTGGTAATTTTAGCAGCCCACTCGCCCGCGAAGCAATGAAGCTCGATGCTGATTCGCGCTATGTCTCAGATATTCCAATTATCATCACGTTACGGCACAAATCCGAGGACGAAAGTGATTCAAAGGAAAAGTCTACTCCGATTACCCCAACAACCCATGCTTTGGGGATCGCTGGCGCACGCGATGCTGTCTATGAGTCGATTCGCTCAATCTTGGCGCATTATGTGGTGTTTCACTCGCCCTCAGATACCCGTTTGTATGTCTTGGCTTCGAAATATAACGAGTGGGATTGGGTCGAAACCTTGCCTCACTGTCAGCCAGGCGAATACGAACAACTCTGTTTTGTTAGCGAAATTAAAGAAGTTGCTGATGATGCAGATGAAGAAGGCGATGAATTAGATCAATACATGGAAGGCATTCGTAAAATTCTATCGCAACGTAAGATGCGCATGGAAGATAACGAAGAAAATAGCAATAATTCGGGCCGTGGCAACCCAGGCTTACCATTTATGTTGCTGGTGGTTGACCTGCTCGATATGTATGAAAAAGCTGGCGAACGCCTACGCAATATCGAATCGGACGCAGCGCTTTCAATTTTGATCGAAGAAGGTCCACAGCTTGGGGCTGCGGTGATCTTCCTTGTGCCAGAGCGCAGTAAAGTGCCTGGCGGTTGTAAATCGGTGATCGAAATTGAACGTACCACGCCAGCAACCAACAGTAAACAAGCCCAACATCAACAATTATTCTTCCGCTACGCCGAGCAGGGGGTCAATACCTTCCGCTATATCGGGGCTGCCGACAATATCGTCAATCGCGATGAATCACGCAAATTAGCTGAAGAATTATCAACCCTCAACTTACGCCAAAGCGCTGGAGCAAACCTTGCCGATGCAGTAGCCTTCTTCGATTTGATGGGCTATAGCTCGCTCGATGAACTCAAAGTTGATGCGCTTAAGAATTGGCAACGCAGCATCCAACCCAAATATGCCAACTGGCTTCGCGCTAAAGTTGGCCGTATGTCAGGGAATAAAGCCCGTACTTTAGTTTTCTCGGCCAAAAAAGACGGTGTCCACGGGATGGTTGCAGGGAGTACCGGTTCGGGTAAATCTGAGTTGCTGATCTCGCTGATTGCTGTGATGGCCGTTACCTACGATCCGTCAGTGGTTAACTTTGTCTTGGTTGACTACAAGGGTGGTGGTGCATTCAAGGAATTTGAACGGCTGCCCCACTGTGTCGATATTATCACCAACTTGGCTGGCGATGGCGTAACGCGGATGTTTACGGCCATTAAGTCGGAAATGCAACGCCGCCAAGTGCTCAACAACGAAACTGATACCAAAAATATTGTTGAATATCGCAAAAAGAATTTCCATACGACCCACTATCCCTACCCCTATCTGTTTATCATCATCGACGAATTCGCTGAAATGATCGCCGATCGGGCTGAATATCGCGGTGAGTTGGAAAGTATCACGCGGATTGGGCGTTCACTTGGGGTTTCGTTGATTCTAGCAGCCCAACGGCCAAGCGGGATCACCGACCAAATGCGCTCGAACATCAAATTCCGGATCAGCTTACGGGTGGAAACTCAGGGCGAAAGCCGCGAAATGTTGCGCCGCTCGGATGCCGCCTTCTTGCCAACTGGGATTCCAGGTCGGGGCTATCTCCAAGTTGGTAACGAAGAAATTGAATTGATTCAAGTGGCCTACACTGGTGATCCCTATGTTGATCCCAATTCAGTTTCGCAAGAAAAGGTTATCTGGCCGGATCGTCGCCGCGCTGAAGGGGTTGATCCAGGGATTGATACCCAAGATCAAAGCCCACCAGAACTCTATAAAGTAATTGTGACCACGCTCGATACCTTATCACGCGATAACAACATTCCAATTCAACGTGCGCCATGGCCCAACTTCTTGCCACGTGAATTGGCCTTGACCCAACACTTGATCTCTAATGATCCCAATGTTAATGCGGTTACCTTTGAAGAATATCTCTTAGGTATCGACGATATTATGGTTGGCTTGCCGCGCGAGCACGACCTCACCCTCAACCCAGCCTTAAATAAATGGATTAACGGTAGCTCAGGCTGGGTCGAAGATCTCAACTGGCGTGAATATGCGATGCGTCCAGTCGTTGGTTTGATCGATAATCCTTATGCTGCCAAACAAATACCATTGACAGTTGACTTCCCACGTGGTCATGCAGTGGTCTTTGGTGGCTCGGGTTGGGGTAAAACCACCTTCCTGCGCTCGATGCTGATGAGTTTGGCTGCGACCCACTCACCCAATCAGATGCATATGTATATTCTCGATTTGGGTGGGCGTAACTTTAGCGTTTTGGATAAATTGCCTCACTCGGGTGCGGTAATTATTCCTGACGGTGAAGGTTATGAAGAGCGAGTTGAACAATTGCTGCGCGAAATCAACGATATTGTTGATGCGCGTAAGCTCTTGCTCAACGATGCAGGGATCGCCGATATTTACCAATACAATACGGTTAATCCCAAGAACACCCAACCAGCAATTTTGGTTGCAATCGACAACTTTGCCGAATTTACTGAAACCTTTGGCGAAGGTCCGGATACCAATGTTGAAAGCGTGTTGGATAAACTGATTTCAATTGCCCGCCAAGCTAAACCTTACGCCATTCACTTTATCATCACGATTGGCAGCATGGCTGAGCTATCGAACCAAATCTTTAGCTTGTTTACCGAGCGCTATACCTTGAAGCTCAGCGATAACACCGAATATCGGGCAATCGTTGGCGGTCGGGTTGATGATATTAACGATATTCCTGGCCGTGGCTATACCAAGGTTGGGCCACAGCCGCTTAGCTTCCAAGTAGCAGTATCGGCAGGCATCAGTAGCGATGGCTCACTCGATTCAACCATCGAAATGAAGGAAATCGATCAGCTAGCACAATTTATGAGCGATTATGCCCGTGGCAAAAACTACGCCAAGCCACGTCGCGTCGATGCCATGCCCAAGGCGATTCTCTTCAAATCGATGCTGCCCGAAATGTATGCCACCATGCTGCAACGTGAGATTCGCTTTGAGCCAGATTTACGTCCCCAGCTCAATGCCTTGATGAGCGAAGCATGGGAAGATAGCATCAAGCCTGAAAACGCCGATTGGCTCAAGGTTACGGTTGGGGTAATGTCGGGCAATCGCCCACGCACGCTACAACTCGAAGCCAAAAAAGATGGTGTTCACGGGATGATCGCGGGGGGTACTGGGGCTGGTAAATCAGAATTGCTGATGACCTTGATCATCGGTTTGGCCGTGCGTTACGACCCCAGCATTCTCAACTTTATTCTGGTTGACTACAAAGGTGGTGGTGCGTTTGATCCCTTCAAGGATATGCCACACACCGTCGATTTGGTGACCAACTTAAATAAATCGCGGGTACGGCGGATGTTTACCGCGATCAATGCCGAAATGGGTCGTCGCCAAGCATTAAATGCCCGTACCGGCACCAAAGATATTGTTGAATATCGCGCTAAGGGCTTCCACCTTGACCCACAATGGGGGCCATTCCCGCATCTGTTCATCATCATCGACGAATACGCCGAAATGATCAGCGACACACCAGAATTCCGCGATGAATTGGAAAGTATCACCCGGGTTGGTCGTTCGATCGGGGTTAACCTCTTGCTGGCTTCACAACGGCCAATTGGGGTTACCGACCAGATGCGGGCCAATATCAAGTATCGGATTTGTCTGCGGGTTGAAGATATTGATACCAGCCGCGAAATGTTGCGCCGCTCGGATGCAGCCTTCTTGCCTAGCGGGATGCCTGGCCGTGGCTATCTCCAAGTTGGTAACGAAAATCTCGACCTGATTCAAGTATCGTACACTGGTGAATCCTACGATTATGCAGTGGCGGCTGATGGTACTAAGGCTAAGTTCTATGAACTGATTGTGAGCATGGCGCAGGAATTACTCAACCCACGCCCACGACCACAAACGCCATGGCCAGCCCCATTACCCGATGCAATTACCTTTGAACAATTGCTCAACCCACGCTATGTCGATAAAACCTATCTGCCATTGATGACGCTTGGCCGCTCGCAGCGGATTTCCTTGAATGCCTTCGTTGGCGATTGGTTTGAAAACAAAGGTCAATGGTTTGGAGTCGATTGGAATCACGTGGCCATGCGAGCGATCGTTGGGGTACTCGATGATCCAGGCAATGCCCGTCAAATGCCTCTAATTCTCGATTTCAATAAAGGCCATGCGGTAGTGTTTGGGGCTTCTGGTTGGGGTAAAACCACCATGATTCGTTCGATGGTGTTGAGCTTGGCAGCAACTCACTCACCAAATGAATTCAATGCTCATGTGCTTGATCTTGGTGGGCGCAACCTTGAAGTGCTCCGCTCAATTCCCCACGTCGGGACGGTGATTCTGCCCGATGAACAAGGCTATGAAGAGCGGATTCAACAGCTTTGGCGTGAATTGAATAATGTGGTTGATGAACGCAAGAAGCTGTTCAGCGATGCTGGCGTTTCAACCCTTGCTGAATACAATAGCCAAAACGCTGCCAAACCCAAGCCAGCCATTTTGGTAGCGATCGATAACTTCGGCGAGTATATCGAAACCTTTGGCGATGATAAGAATAACGATGCCAATAACTTGCTTGAGGCCTTTGTGGCTTTGGCACGCCAAGGGAAAGCCTATGGCCTACACATTTTGATCACTGCCAGCCGCTTGAACATTCTGTCAAGTAAACTATATAGCCTCTTTACTGAACGTTTGACCTTCCGCATCTCTGATGCAGGCGATTATTCATCAATTGTAGGGACGCGCCTGTTGGAAGTCGAAGAAATTCCAGGCCGTGGCGCAGCCAAGGTTGGGCGGGATGCACTGAGTTATCACATTGCGCTACCACCAGGCACGATTGGCAAAGCTGATGTGCTTGGGGCTGACGGTCAACCACAGGTCACCGAAAAACTCCAAATTCGCGGTGAAGCTGGCCAAATTCGGGTAATTGGCAAGCATATGAATGCGTATATTGCTAATAATCCTGGCAAATACCAACCACCATTGGGGATTGCCGCCTTGCCCAAGAGTTCATCGTATCGCCAAGTATTGCAAGAGATGCACAACATTGGCCGTGGTGATCGTCCATTCGTCGAAGAACTCAAAGAAGCCACCGCCAAAACATGGGAATACAACGGTGGAACGGGCAAGCAAGCTGGTTGGTTGGCAGCCTGTTTGGGGATTGTCTCGGGCAATCGTCCACGTACACTGCAACTTGAAGCCAAACGCGACGGTGTCCACGGGATGGTCGCTGGGGGTACTGGGGCTGGTAAATCGGAATTGCTGATGACCTTGATTGTTGGTCTGGCGCTGAATTACTCGCCAAGTATTCTCAACTTCGTCTTGGTGGACTTCAAAGGCGGTGGTGCCTTCAAACCCTTTGAAAATATGCCGCATTGTGTGGACATCGTGACCAACTTGAATAAATCGGCAGTTGATCGGATGTTCACATCGATTGATGCTGAAATTCGTCGCCGCCAAGCACTCAACGCCATGACTGGAACCAAAGATATTGTCGAATATCGCGAACGTGGGTTCCATCTCAAACCTGAGTTTGGTGCATATCCCCACTTGTTCATCATCATCGACGAATATGCCGAAATGTTCGATTCAAACCCTGAATATTTGCCATCATTGGAAAGTATCACGCGGGTTGGTCGTGCCCAAGGGGTTAACCTCTTGCTGGCCTCACAACAACCCAAGGGCGTTACTGACCAAATGCGGGCCAATATCAAGCTACGGCTCTGTTTACGGGTTGAGCAACCTGACACCAGTCGCGAACTCTTGCGCAAACCTGATGCCGCTTTCCTACCAAACGGCATGCCAGGTCGCGGCTATTTGCAAATTGGCAACGAAAACCTTGAGTTGATTCAGGTTTCATATACTGGTGAAAGCCAAATCGACGATCGTGAAGTTGGGGTACTATGGCCTGAACGTGAGCCAGAACCAGTTTCAACCAGCGAAGATACACCTAAACTGTTCGATACAGTGGTGCAAATTTCGCGCGAATTGGTCAATTATCAACCAACGCCTAAGCCATGGCCCAATTTCTTGCCTGAACGAGTAAGTTTGCAATCGCCGATTGTCAATGCCAAAGACAATACGATCATCGTCTTCCAACCAGCGGTTACCGACTGGATCAACGGTGATACCGAACGGCTCTGGCCTGGTGTCAATTGGGAAACTGAAGCCATGCGCACAGCCGCATTGCTGGTCGATGACCCAAATGAAGCAACTCAATTGCCATTCGTCTTTGATTTCAGCACCAATCACTTGGCAATCTATGGTGATTCTGGTTGGGGCAAGACCTCATTGTTACGTTCGATCATTACAAGCTTAGCGGCAACCCACAGCCCCGATGAACTCCACGCCTATGTGGTCGATTTGGGAGGACGCAACTACCGTAGCTTGCGCAACTTGCCTCACATTGGAGCCTTGATCTACGCCGATGATGAGACCTTTGAAGAACAAATGCTGCGCTTGTTTAGCAAAATGGAACGTTTGACCCGCGAACGCCAACAAATCTTTAGCGATGCTGGGGTCAACACGATCTATGAGTACAACCAGCAGTTTCCCGAGCAAGCTTTGCCAGCAATCGTGGTAGCAATCGATAATATTGCAATCATCCACGAAAATTATGATGCGGTTGAAGAATCGATCCTGATTCCGTTGGTACGACGCTCGCTAAGTGTTGGGATTGCCTTCATCGTGACCGCCAACTTTCCAAACAATATGTCAAGCCGATTCGGTAGCTTGTTCGGTGAACGGATCACCTTCAAACAAGGGCAGCAAGATCGTTATATGGATATTGTTGGTCGCGGCGCAATTGAGTTTGGCGATATTCCAGGCCGTGGCTATATTCGGGTTGGCAAGCGCCCATTGCTCTTCCAATCGACTTTGCCAGTCGGCTTAGTTGGCCCCGATGGCCGCGATCATCGCAACGAAGCCGAAGAACTGGATCTGATGGGCATGATGATGCAAGCTAAAGTCCAACAACTTGGCGGCATGAAAACCACACCTGATCCAATTCAAATTCTGCCGCAAATTGTGCCATTGCGTGAGATGCTGGATGCCGCCAATGAAGTTGCTGAAGGTAAAGTCATTTGGAGCGTTGTTGGCCAAAGCAATAATCTCCAACCAGCCATGTACGATCTCAAGAAGATTGGGCCACACGCAGCGATTGCAGGGCCGCCAATCTCAGGGAAAACGACCTTACTCTATAACTGGGTACTTTCGTTAGCCGATCGCTACACACCTGAACAAGTTGCAATGGTCTTGATTGACACCCGTGGACGCTTCTTCAAATATGGTGGCAAGCGCAACTTTGCTGATTTGCCGCATGTTTTGCAAACGGTCAGCGAAATCGATCAAATGCCGAGTTTACTCGAAAATCTGCAAATCGAATGTCAAGCATTTGCCCAACAAGCAATTAGTCGACCAGTCTACATCTTCATCGATAACTTTGAAGATTTCAGCGACGAAGCCGAAAGCAAACGTTCAGTCATGAACGACATTGCCGTGCTCACCCGACGTTACGGTGGCGAAGGCGTGTTTGTGATCATCGCGGGGACACTTGATGGCTCAGTCAACGATTTACGCCGACGGGTTATGAGCGCGAATTTTGGGGTTGGGCTGCGCACCGCGCAAGCAGTTGAATCGCTGCGGGTTATGCGCACTCCAAGCGAAGTTCGTGGCAAAGAATTGCCAATGGGGCGAGGCTTTATGGTCAAAGCTGGCCAAACCACCTTGATTCAAGTTGCTAGCCCATATACCAACGGGAGCCAAATTGTGACCGAAGATGCCAGCGATGAAGCCGAACGGGTAATCAATGCGCTTGATAGCTGGGTCGAAACTATTGCTGAACGCTACCCTGAACGGGCAGCTTGGTCAAGCGGAGCAATCACGATTGGCGACAAGCCAGTTAACATGGAACAAGATCCACGCGTTGTCCAGATGTCGGCGCTGATTCGTCAAGGTATCCAACGCTTAATGCCACGGCTCAAAGAATCCAATGGCGAAGGTAGCATTACCGAAAGCATTATGCAAAACTACATTACGATGGATTTTGTCAGCTGGAATAGTTCGGAACGGCTGCGATCAATGCTCCATCAAATGTTGATTGATCAACATATGCACGATGGGCTTGATCTTGAAACTGCCACGATGATGGCCGATATGACCAACAGCGACGATGAATCGTTGATTCTGGCCTTTGAATCAACCCTAGTAGAAAGCTAGTACTAATTGGGTGGCAGACTGAATTCAGATTCTGCCACCCAAACATAATCCTGTGCGAGGAGTTACGTTCATGGCTAAACAAGCCCGCTTCGAACTTTTCATCGATGTTTATGAAAAAAAGCAACAAGTTGCCCAAGCCCTCACCAATATGCCAACTGGCGAACTTGTTGAATCGATTCTGAAGGAATTTCGGCGTGATTTCGATTTTCTCGGCCAAAACCCCGATGCCTATTGCTTGATGAAAGCTGATGGCACGGTTTTGAGCAATAATCGCACGCTCGATAAACAAGTATCTAATAAAGATCGCTTGATTTTTAGCGAAGCTATGCCGAATATGCCTGCCGATGGGCAACCAATGGCCCGCCGCATTTACCTACGCGAACATCCAACCGGCAATAGTTTTCGCTTACACTGGCAACCAGCAATTGTTGGCCGCTTCGATAATCAATCAAACAACGATCTTTTGGCAGTTGATTTGGGCAGCCATCCCAATGGCTTACGAGTTTCACGTCGCCAATTTGAAATTACCGAAACTAGCGGCCATTTCTATATTGAAAGCCTTTCGCCTAATCCAACCACAATTACCGATTCAACTGGGCGGCCAATCCAAGTTGATCGTCGCCAAGTGCTGCAACATGGCGATTTGATCACGCTTGATCGCAGCCAAATCACGTTTAAAGTGATCATCTCGGATTAGGCTATTCGCCGAAAAATCAATATGCAGTTAAAATAGCGCTTGGTTCAGATCAGCGCTATTTTTATGCGCACTTTAGGATTTAGGAGCAATGATGAGCGATTTAGAACACCTGCAAAGTTTGGTCGAAGATGCCTTTTTGGAAGCGCCCTTGATGTATGCGAATGGCTTTATCAACGGTTTAGGGGCAACCGATGCCTATACCGTTTTACAAACCAATGGCCGTGCCGTTGCCGTCGTAAATATGTCGTTACCAGTCGCTAAAACTCTTGGCCAAGGGCTTTTGGCTATGATTGCAGCTTACGAACAACAAACTGGCGAAACCGTTGCAACCCTCGATCAAATCCACGGACGCTAATTACCTAGCCTGATCAAACGAGATGCAGTAATCGCATTTCGTTTGATCGATTTACGGGCCGCGAATTTGCTTAAAAATCCATCAAAAGCCCCTCTTGTAAAGCACTAATCCATCGAGTATGCTGGAACAGATGCGATTCTATTATTCCTTGGTAAGGCTGCGCCATTTATTGCAGTCTTAACTAAGAAGGGTGTACGCTTAATCATGGTTTAACCTGAATAAGCCCATAGCATAATCATTGGCTAGTATCTCTAGCAATGATCACAATCTTCTGTTCTTTTTATACCCGATGGAGTTTACCTCATGGCTCAAGACACCATTCAGGCCAAGTACGATGAGTTGGATCAAGTTGCCAGCCGTTTTGGCAAAGCCGCTGACACCACCACTGCAATTTTCAAATCGCTTGAAAGTATGGCCAATCGGCTCGAGGGTGGTGATTGGCAGGGCGATGCTCAAAAGGCATTTAGTGCTGAATTTCGTGGCGAGGTTCAACCAGCCTTTAACCGCCTTCACACCTTTTTCCAACAAGCACAAAGCACAACCTTAGAGATCAAAAAAGTCTTCCAACAAGCCGAAGAAGAAGCGGCTGCCCTTTTTCGTGGCGATGTCTTTGGCGGTGGTGCTAATGGTAATGGCAGCGGCAATGGGACTGCTGGCAATGGCAATGGCAATGGCAGTGGCAGTGGCAATACTAGCGATGGTAGCACGGGCACCGGCGGCTCGGGCAGTGGCCCAACCTTCAAGGGTAAAGTTAAAGTTCACACCTACGATTACAAGACCAAAACTGGCGAAACCAAGCCACAACTCAAATTAGGCGTTAGCGGCGCACTCCTTGAAGATAAAGGCGATCTGATTAAAGTTGATGGGCCGATTCCTTATACCCTCAAAGGCAAATACCAAGTTGGTTACGGCGAAGCTGGGATCGGCTTAGGGGTCAACGGCGATAAGAAATTTACAATTGGGCCATACGTTGAAGGAACTGTTGCCAAAGGCGAATTAACCAATGTTTATGGCGACAAAAACTTTGGGGTAACTGAAACCCTTGAAGGCAAAGTGCTTTCGGTTGAGGGTTTTGCTGGCCTCAAAGACGGTTCAGTCGGCGCAACCATCGGCGGCACGCTGGCCTCAGTTCAAGCTACCAAAGGTTTGAATATTGCTGGGGTAAACGTTGGGGTTACCGCCGAAGTTGGCCTCAAGGCCGAGCTTGGCTTTAGTATCGGTAAAGAAACCAAAATCAAATTGCCATTTGTCTCGTTTGGCTTCTCGTTTGGCGGAGCAAAATAACTTAGAGAGGGTGTTAACTCATGGATGGACTTATTTTAGAGCGTAACGAGTTTCTGGTGTTACTCGAAGCCGCTCGTACCAATAAAATCATTGGTTTAGATAGTGAAACGTTAATTCCACATGATCAAGCAACCCACCTTGCAGCACTCAATCAAGGGGTGCAAGGGTTGGTTGCCAAAGAATTAGCGACGATCAGCGCCGATGAAACCGTGATGATCGAACGCGAAATTTTAGAATTTTCGCAAATTGTGGCGTTTCCCGATATTGCCTTCATCACCACCCGCGATACACCAAACGTCGGCAGTCAATTATTCTTACACTATGTCAATCAATTAGGCGTAGTTGAGCAAACCTTGCCAAACGAACAACAGCATCGCTTGGCATTCTTGCCTGATATGTTGGTACTCTTTGATCGGTTGGCGTTTTTGCTCGAAGTTCAACCAAGCAAAGCCTTTGAGGCCAGCGTGCGACTCAGCCAAAACGAGTTCATGGCGATCAAAGAGCTGGCTGAAAATCGCGCCGAAGCCGAAGCCTTCAAACGCCTAAGCCGCGCTGGGCTTGACGAGCAAGCAGCTCAGGCCTTGATCGAAGCAATTCAAGCGCCAGTCTTCAGTGCTTCGTTGGCAATTTTGCGCTGCGAAGATACCGAAATCGTCGATGCGATCAACCCAGCGATTTTGCAAGGGCCAACCAGCGCTTGGGCGATTCAGCTTGATGAAGCCGATCCTGAAACCTTCGAAGTTCAATCGATCGATCAGGCATGGTTGCGCCAACAGATTCAACATTGGTTTGAACAATTGGCAACCGCCGCTTTATAAACCCGATTGGCCGATTTGAGGGCCAGCGAAGAACCATGAACCAGCGCTTAACGCCTGATTGTTCATGGTTCTTCATTTTGATCGTTGTCCAAAAGGTAGGACTTTGGTATACTGAACGTGGAGTACTAGAGTGTCACTTGGCCTCATGGGTTATTTTCTATTTAATCAAAACCTGTTCTTTTTATTGGCTCCCAACTCATGAGTCGCCCACCCTAGGAACTCTAATCGATCATCAACCCCATTTACAACCTAGGAGTATGTGTCATGAGCAAGGATGTTGTTCAGATACAGTATGAGCAAACTGCCCAAGTTGCTCAGCATTTTGGCCGCCTCAAGCAAACGGTTGAACAATTGCAAACGACAATTCGCAACGTCAGCCAACCACTGGTTGATGGCGATTGGCAGGGCGATGCCAGCGTTGCCTTTGCGAAAGAACTCGATGGTGAAATTTACCCAACCTTCAATCGTTTGATTACTGCATTCCAAACCGCCCAAGAAGTCACGCTCGAAATCCAAAAAATCTTTAGCCAAGCCGAAGAAGAGGCAGCAGCCTTATTCAAAGGCCAATTGCTCGGCACTGCCGATGGCGACAAGGGTGGCGGAAGTTGGCTCGATAGCGTTGGTGGCTTCTTCAGCAGTGTTGGCAATGGCATCAAAGATTTCTTCGTTGGAGCAGGTAAAGAACTCAAAGATATGGTGGTTGGGGTTTGGAATATGGTCACCAACCCAATCGAAACCGCCAAAGGCATTTGGCATGCGGTAACCCACCCAGGCGAATTCTGGGAAGCCTTCAAAGCGCCGTATGTTGAAGCCTGGGAAAATGGCCGCCCGTGGGAAGCAATTGGTCGTGGCACGATGTTTATTGGCTCGTTGTTAATTGGCACTAAAGGTGCTGATAAAGTTGGTAAAGCGGCTAAGATCAGCAAAGCAGCAACCGTTACTGATGCTGCCGCCGATATTGCCCGCGTCAGCAACCCACTCCAAGCAGCCAGCGATATTGGCATGCTCGCCAAAGGTGGTGGCGCTGAAACAGCCATGGCTCGCTATATCGCCAATCAATCAAGCCATGTTGGCGCAGGCACGGCCTTGACCGATCGGGTTGTATTGGGCGGTTTTAAAGCCGACCCTGCATCGGGATTTCTTGGTTATATTGGTGAAGCCAACGCTCATGGTGGCCGCTACTTCAGCACCACCAGCGATGTGTGGAATAAACTCAAACCAATTGCCGAAGGTGGCAATAATCGAATTTGGCCTGTCAATCGCGAATTCTTGCAAGCCCAACTCGAAAGTGGCATTAGCCGCATCGATATCAAAGGCAGCTCAATCGACGATATTTTGACCAAACGGCCCCAATCGTATAGCGCCATGGAAGTGCGATTTATGCAAAGCCAAGCCTACCAATATGGCTATCGTCAAGTTGGCAATAGCTGGATCAAGACTGGCGATTGGCGGGCAAGCACGACTGGCCGTGTCATTGGCGGTAGCATTGGGCCAGGTGGTGAGATTCTACAAACCAGCCAATCATTGAACGATTAAGAGGTTTTCTGTGAGCAACGATTGTGGCCAATGCCAAAGCTACATCAATTATGTTGAGCAAGAACTAAGCAGCTATCTGCAAGCTGGGCAATTTCAACGCATTCAATGCGATTCACAAGCTGATGGGCAAGAATGTTTGGCCTTGTATCATTCGCCAAGCTGCCAATTGCTCATTCAACGGACTGATGGCGCTGATTATTGCGCCTTGGGCACGTTTGAAGCTCCATTTTTGATCGATCAAGTGCTTGAGGTCGATGGTTCCCAAGGTTGGTTCAATTTGGTCTATTTGTTGGAGTTTCGTGCCAACAAAAAGATCATGACTCAACGGGTGATTGAACAATTTTGGGATGGTAGTTTAGATTATCATCAATGGTTGGCCCAATTGCTCACAGGCCAATTCGAACAACTCTTGGCGATGTTTGAGCCTGGTGTGCCAGCCACATGGTTGGCAGATTACATTCAGTTTATGCAACGCCAACGCTATTACGGCGCATAATCAAATCAACGGCCTGCCTCCAGATTTATTTGGAGGCAGGCCACACCTAAAGGAAGTTCATGGATTCGCACTGTGCAGCATGTCAAGGGTTTATCAGCTATGCCGAGAACTGTTTGCAGCGCCATTTTCAAGCGCAGCAGTTCGTGCGCCAACAGTGCGATGCCCAACATGGTGGCAGAGAATGTCTCGTGCTCTACCGTTCACCAATCTGTAGTGCCTTGCTGGTACTCTCAGATGGCGAGTATCACGTCGCACTTGGCAAACACACTGCCCCCTTTATCACCAACCAACAACTAAAACTCGATGGCTCCCAAGGTTGGTACAATGTGCTCGATTTGCTTGATCGTCAAGCAAACCCATTGCAACGCTTATGGCATACGTTCAAGCGCCATAAACAGAATGATCTGGCATGGGTTGCCAATCAACTTGATGGAAAGCTCGCGCAACTTACAACGCTCTTTAAATAAACCGAAATCGATTAAGCCAGCCCTTGCAAATCAGGGTCAATCAGCGGAGCAACCCAGCCAACCTGAATGGTAGCATGCAACAACCCATGACAATTCATGCGGATGGTCATTTGAAGCAAAAAGCTGGTCGCGCATCATCATCACGTCTTGCGCGTATTCCTGAGTGAGTTGTCTGAACTAGTATCGAGGTGGCCCGAATGAATCGTTTTGTACTCACCCAGGCAGAATTGGCGATTATCTTGCATTATTTGGTTGGCGAAGCCCTTGCCATCCAGAATACAACCAATGATCTGGCGGTTAGCACTGAGCAATTACAAGCTGCCGAGGATGAATTGTATGATCGCGGGATTTTGCTGCGCGATCCATTTAGCAATCAACTGACGATCACTGGGGAGTTAGCACTGCTTTTGGAGGCAACCTTACAGCCAAGCACGCTGGCAATTTTGAGCATTACCGAGCGTGAAGGCACAGGCTTACCCAAATATTTTAGTTTTACCGATGAATTAATCGTGCTCAATTATGTCGATTCACAAGGCTTGCAAACCTTTCTCGAATTGGGTACACTCGATCATGTGATTAATCAGATCATCGAACTAACAACTCAGCCATTTGTGGCTCATGCCAACCTACCAAGCACCGCCGAACTCACAGCATTGATGCCAGAGGCTGAAAAAGCCGCTTTACTGTTGATCATCAAGGAGCCAGCCGCTGCTACCAGCCAACCAACCAGTCTTTCTTGGCTCGTAGCCCACGATAGCCTTTGGCTGGCCGACCCACACGCTGCCAAACCCGAAACAACGCCCGTGCAGCGCATTGATCAAGCACAGTTAAGCGACCTCTTACACACGACAATCTTGGCGCATCTTGTTCAACAACCATCCTAACTAGCCTACAGTACTAATGGATGGTATACTGCGCCGTATCCTTAATTGGTCTAGCCGTTTTTAGTTGCTGGAATGAGTGTTAACCATGAGAAAGCATAGTTGGTTCACCATCATCGCGTTGCTCAGCCTCTTGTGGGTTTTGCCAGCGCCTGCCCAATCACAAGACGACAAGCCCAAAGTCGTCATTACCCACCAAGTCGTTACCGAAAAGAACGCCTTGAGTGTCGAGGCCTATTTTAGCGTTCGCTATAACGATGGTCGCGCGGTTCCGGTCAACGAGATCTCCTCAACTGTGCTTGATCTCAAAAATGGTGAACCACCTGTCCAAGCCGTGCCCCAAGATCCCACCACACCAATCAAAATTGCCTTGGTCATGGATCAAAGTGGCAGTATGAATCCATTCATCGAGGAAGTTAAACGAGCAGCCAACCAAGCCATCGATCAAGCCCCTGCCAATGCTAAGCTGGCGGTTTTTACCTTCACCCGCATGAACAGTGTTGATGTGTATTTGCCGGCTTTAGATTTTACCGACGATCGCAACGCGGTTAAGGATTATATCAACCAGAATTATCGCTCTGAGCCAGGCGGCGAAACTTGTCTCTATACTGCCGCCCACCAAGCGACTGATTTCTTATTAAATACGCTCAAGCCAGAAGAACGGCGAGCGATCATTCTCTTTACTGATGGTAAAGATGAAGATATTAATGGTAATCAGTGCAGCGATAAAAGCGTGATCGATGTGACAACCAAAGCCGGCCCAACCCAAGGCACCAAAACTCCAATTTATACAATTGGGCTGTGTTCAGCCGATTGTGCCCGAATCCAGCCAGAATTCCTGCGCCAAATTTCAGACAATACCCAAGCTATCTCAGTGGTTGGCCCACGTGACCAAATGTCATCAGCATTTATCCTGATTATGGATAGCATCAAGAACCAAAAATATACGAGCGGTTTCTTACGGCCCTGCGTTGAAACTCAAGTAACTCTAGAGGTTCAATTGATCAGCGGCGATACAATCGCTGGGATTATTCCAATCGGCGCACATAAATGCTACAACCCAACCGTGAGCGAGGCCAAAATCGCCAACCTCAACCCATTGCCTGAAAAACAAAAATACTCATTCAATTTCACCACTACCAATACCAGCCCCGTTAATATGGTTGGGGTGGAGTTGCAAGTGCTTGGCCCAAGCCAAACCTTGGTTTATACTGAGCCGATCGCGGTCAGTATTTCACCCCAAGAAACTAAAACTATTCCGATGGAAATGAGCGATACCAAGCTGACCGTAGCCGGCAACTATACCTTGCATGTGCTGGGCTATAGCAGCGATGGCTTTACCTTCCGCATTGGCAACCCCAGCGAACGTAGCGAAATTTTGGCAACCCAAGCCTTTGCCCACTCGCCGATTCCAATTACCTTTGAAATTCGCTCAAATCCAGTCGTCGATTATGAAACCAATACTATTCGGATCGATGATGTCGAAATTACCGATGAGCAAAACATCATCGACCCTAAATTTACCTACTATAAAGTCCGGTTGTTCCGCGAAGATATACAACTTTTCGAATCAGAGCGGATTCAGCTTGACCCAACTAATCCTAAAATTGCAATTCCATTAGCTGATATTCCTCAAGAGTTGATTCCAACTGAGCAACAGAGCCAACTCAATTTACAGATTATCTTAGAAACCTCGAATATTCGGCCAATTGAATCGCCGTTCAAGAGTTTCTTGTTCCCAGTCAAACCCAAAGAGCCATTCCTCAAACGCTATGGGGTTTATGTGTTGATTGCCTTGGTGGTGATTGCCATCGCGGCAGGTTTCTGGTATCTCTGGCGCAATCGCAAGCCCAAAGCTGGCAATGTGCCAATGCCGTATAACCCACCAACTCAAGCCTTCAATCGAATCGATTTGCCAGGCGTAAACCCAGCTTCGCGCCAAAATGCCAATGTGCCGCAACAACCGCAGCAACAATCGGCGGTTCGACCAGCCCCGCATTCGGCAGTTAATCAACCAAGTCGGCCCCAAAGCCCGGCCTCAAATGCCAATGCCAGCATTCCAACTGCCCATTTCGATGGTGGCATGCCCGACAATGGCGCAACCATGATTTATAACCCATCGCCAGTCGCCAGCCGCCAGCAACAATTGCATGTGCGTGTGGTGCAAACACCTGATCCGAGCCAGATTCAAAATAAAACGATCACGATGTTTCCATGTACCATCGGGCGCAGCGAAGCCAGCGTAATCGTCACTGGTGATAAATTGCTCTCACGGCAGCATGTCGAAATCAGCTTGATCGGTGGGCAATTCTATGTGGCCGATTTGAGCAAGAATGGCTTGTTTATCAATGAGCAACGCCAGCAAGCCAATACGCCAATTCAATTGCGCTTGCCCACAACCATTCGACTGGGCCAAGATACCTATATTGAGCTAAGTCAATAGCAGTGGCCAATTTCAGCAACGAGGGTAGCAGCAATGCTACCCTTTTTGTTTGTAATCAAAACCAACACTGAGCAGTGGTGACAGCGCAGCCGAGGCTTTATGCTATACTTGTCATATAGGCCGTGTCAACGAGGACAACGCCAGTTTTTCCTTGCTTGCCCTTGCCTCGGTCGCCATACCGGGGTTTTTAACTTAACAGGGTTCGATGGACGAACAAAGTAATCCTTCATATGAGGAGTTGCCTTCATGGAGCAAGAACGCGATCAAACGCGGTTGTTAGCGATGTATCACACGATGGTTTTGGCTCGTTCGCTTGATGAGCGAATGTGGCAATTGAATCGTCAAGGCAAAGCCCCTTTTGTTATTTCCTGCCAAGGTCATGAGGCTGCTCAAGTAGGCGCAGCCTTTGCAATGCGCCCAAAACACGATTGGATTGTGCCTTACTATCGTGATTTAGCAATGATGTTGGCCATGGGAATGACCCCGCGCGAGGTGATGCTCGGCTTGTTGGCGAAAGCCGAAGATCCTAGCAGTGGTGGCCGTCAGATGCCCGCTCACTATAGCCATCGTGCTTTGAATATTGTTTCGCACTCATCACCAACTGGCACCCAAGTGCCGCATGCCGTCGGTGTCGCTATGGGCGCACAAATGCGCGGCGATGATATTGTAGTTTGGACAGCGTTTGGCGAAGGTACATCATCACAAGGCGATGTCCACGAAGCCATGAACTTGGCGGGCGTGATGAAATTGCCAGTAATTTTCTTCTGCGAAAATAATGGCTATGCGATCTCCGTGCCCCAACACAAGCAAATGGGCGTGGAAAACGTCTCGGATCGCGGCCCAGGCTATGGGTTTCCTGGAATTACCGTTGATGGAACCAATGTGCTTGAGGTTTACGAAGCCATGACCGCCGCAGTCGAACGCGCCCGCCGTGGCGATGGCCCAACCTTAATCGAGGCCAAATGTGTGCGTTTGACCGCCCACTCCTCTGATGATAACGATCGCACCTATCGCTCACCCGAAGATATCAAGGCCATGCGCACCCGCGACCCAATCGCAAGCTTCGAGCATTTCTTGCGCGATGAAGGCATGCTCGACGATGCCAAGGTTGCGGCAATTCGCGCCGAAATTAAAGAAATTGTCAATGATGCAACAGCCTATGCTGAAGCAGCACCCTTGCCCGACCCCAGCACCGTGCGCAAATATGTGTTTGCCGAATAACCGTGCTTACAGGCAGTTTCGCTATTTATCATATGCATAGAGGTATCAGGTGGCAGAATTAAATCTCTTAGAAGCGATTAATCAGGCGCTCGACCAAGCTATGGCCAACGACGAGCGGGTCTATATTATTGGCGAAGATGTCGGTCAGCGTGGTGGGGTATTTCGGGTTACCGATGGTTTGCACGCCAAATATGGTAGCAAACGGGTGATCGACGCACCGCTGGCTGAATCAATTATTATTGGCTCTTCAATCGGCGCAGCAATGTATGGGATGCGCCCGATCGCCGAAATTCAATTTGCTGATTTTATCTTCCCAGCCTTCAACCAAATTATTAGCGAAGCCGCACGCATGCGCTATCGCTCAAATAATACATGGGAAGTGCCCTTAGTTATTCGCGCTCCCTATGGCGGCGGTATCCACGGGGCACTCTATCACTCGCAAAGTATCGAGGCCTTTTTCGCCCATATTCCAGGCCTCAAGGTGGTTGCGCCGTCAACGCCCTATGATGCCAAGGCCATGCTGCTAGCAGCGATTGATGATCCCGATCCAGTGTTGTTTTTAGAGCATAAAAAATGCTATCGCTTGATCAAAGGCTATGTGCCCGACGAGCACTATACCGTGCCAATTGGCAAGGCCGATATTGCCCGCGAAGGTAGCGATGTTTCGGTGATTACCTATGGCATGATGCGACATTACGCAGTTGAGGCCGCCGAAATGTTGGACAAGGAAGATATTAACGTCGAAGTCGTCGATTTGCGCTCGTTAGTGCCACTTGATCGCGAAACAATTCTCAATTCGGTTAAGAAAACCAGCAAAGTGTTGGTGCTCTACGAAGATAATTTGTTTGGTGGCTATGGTGCAGAAATTGCCGCAATCATCGCCCAAGATGGCTTTGAATATCTTGATGCGCCAGTGCAACGCTTGGCAGGCTTGGATATTCCAGCCATGCCCTACAGCACACCGCTTGAAAATGAGTTCTTGCCAACTCCAAGCAAAATTGCCGATACACTGCGCGATTTAGTCAATTATTAGGTGGTTTGGTTCCCTCACCCCAGCCCCTCTCCCACTGCGGCGGGCGAGGGGAGCACTCCAAAGTGATTCCTCTTCGCATGGCGTGCGAAGAGGGGGCTTGGAGATGAGGGAACTCAAAAATCTTTAGTCATCGATACCATAGAAAGGACTGGGATGTCCGTCGAATTTAAGATGCCAAAGCTTGGTGAGAGTGTCACCGAGGGCACAGTTGGGCGCTGGCTCAAGCAACCAGGCGAGAGCCTTGAACTCTATGAGCCAATGCTCGAAGTTACCACCGATAAAGTCGATACCGAAATTCCTTCGCCAGTCAATGGGCGCTTGCTCGAAATTCGGGTCAACGAGGGCGATACCGTGCCAGTTGGTACGGTCATCGCGGTCTTGGAAGATAGTAGTAGCACTACGGTTGCCGCCGTTGCCGCGACTGCCACGCCTGCCGTTACTACCCAAACAAGCAGCAATAACGGCGGTGGCAATAGCTTTATGTCACCAGTCGTCGCTCGTTTGGTTAGCCAGCATAACCTCGATATTAAACAAATTGCTGGCACTGGCAAAGATGGCCGCGTGACTAAGCAAGATGTTGAGCGCTTCGTGGCGCAGCGTGATGCTGCCAAACCAGCACCGATGCCAATGCCAACGCCAACCGCGCCAACCCCAGCGCCGATGCCGGTAATCAAACCAAGCTCAACCCCAGCGCCAATGCCAACGATTACTGGCAGTTTGCTGGCCAAACCAGTGGCTTATACTCCACCAGCCATGCCAGCCGCGCCGAGCATCGAGCCATTTGTTGGTGATGAATTGCAACCGTTGAGCGGCATGCGGCGGGCAATCGCTGAGCATATGGTGCGATCAAAGGCAACCTCGCCGCACGTTACCACGGTGATGGAAGTCGATCTCAGCACGATCATCGCTCATCGCGACCAGTACAAAGCCGATTTCGAGCGTCAAGGGGTTAAATTAACCTTTACACCGTATTTTGTGCAGGCAACTGTGGCAGGCCTGCGGGCAGTGCCAATTGTCAATGCTACCTATACCGATGAAGGCATTTTGCTGCATAAATCGGTTAACGTTGGCATGGCAGTGGCCATTCCCGATGGTTTGATCGTGCCAGTACTGCATAACGTCGATGAAAAGAGCTTGCTGGGGCTTTCGCGCACAGTCAACGATTTGGCCGAACGCGCCCGCACGCGCCGTCTAACCGCCGATGAAGTTAAAGATGGTACGTTTACCATCACCAACCACGGTGTAAGTGGCTCGTTATTTGCCATGCCCATCATCAATCAGCCTCAATCGGGCATTTTGGGAATTGGCGCAATTCAAAAGCGGCCGGTGGTCATGACGATCAACGGAGCCGATGCAATCGCGATTCGGCCAATGTGCTACCTCAGTTTTACGTTTGATCATCGCTTGATCGACGGCGCAACCGCCGATAAATTCTTGGCAACTGTCAAGCAACAGCTTGAGCAATTTGCCTAAAACTCAAGTCAACAAGCCCCCTTGCTGATCACAATCAGTGAGGGGTTTTGTTTAATTTGCTACCTCAACTTATTTTTTATCCAGTGAACTAGGCTGTTCCCACTAATTCCCAACCTTTGTGAGTTTCGTGTTCTTCGCGGTTAAAAATCATGATCGTAATCGCGCATAATACCGCCGATGGCCTGCAAAAAATCATTTACAGTCGGTAGTAATCCTGCTATGATAGCCGCGATACGCCTTTCATTAGGGGGATTCTGATCATGGCCGATCTCTCAGCCTTCCTTGACAAAGCCTTCGAAAACTCCAGCTTCGAGGAACTCGCCGATGCTCCAGTCGATGCCCTCGCCGGAATTAGCAAAAGCGATGCTGAAGCCCTCAAACAAGCCCTTGGGATCAAAACAATTCGTCAGTTGGCCGAACATAAAGTCATCTTGATCGCCCAAGCAATTGCAGGTCTGGCTGCCTCAAAGAAATAGGCTGGTCGCTCGTATCAACAAAAATTGTTTAACCAAAAATGCAGGATGCCGCGCTAAAGCAACATCCTGCATTCGTTATTAACGTTGATGTTTAGCGCACCAACAAACCGTTGATCATCAATACCCAAACTGCGTCGAATTCTGCCGCTAGGCTTGGTTCGCTCCAAGCTGCCACAAACAGCGGGTTGTGAAAACGAGCCGTCGCATGCCAAATTGCGGTTGCCGTCGCATGGGCATCATTCACCACAAACTCAGCATTGGCAACACCTTCATGCACTAAACGCTCAATCTGCTCGATCATATGCGCTACATGTTGATCAGTCACCGATCGCAGCCCTTGTACTAAGCCACTATAGGTGGCAAAAAGCTGCGGATCTTGGCTGGCTCGCTGTTGTTTGGTGTGCATCAAACATTCTAGCCAAGCCCGTAATTTGGCTACGCTGCGATCTTGGCGTTGTAGCACTTCATCCAACGGCGCTGAAATTTCGGCTAGCCAGCGTTCAGCAACTGCATCGAGCAAGGCTGATTTGCTAGCAAAATGGCGATACACACTACCATGGCTCACTCCCAGTTCACGGGCAACATCAACCACTGTGGCTTTATTCGGCCCATAGCGCCGCAACACATCAACAGTAGCATTCAAAATTCGTTCGGAAGTCAGCGTTTCAGCGTGCATAGTTGGTCTTCCTGTAGCAAAGCGATTTGCACCATTTTAAGCGATTAGCGCTGCATCGCAAGTGCTTTAGCGTTCGCTATCCAAATGTTGCATCAAATAGGCATTGTAGCGTTCGCCAGCCGCCGAGCCCTTGGGAATCGTCCGCTCAATTGTGCCCAATTCATCAGCATTTAAATTAATTTCAAGGCTAGCCAATGAATCGTGCAGTTGATGCAAACGACGTGCCCCGAATAATGGAATAATATCGGCTCCTTGAGCCACGACCCAAGCACTGGCAATTTGGGCAATACTTGCACCCTTGGCATCGGCAATTGTTTGCAACGTCGCAACGAGGCTCAAATTATGATCAAGGTTCTCGCCAGTAAAGCGTGGGCCATGGGCACGAAAATCTGAGCCAGCCAAAACCCGTTCTTTCGACCAAGCACCACTCAGCAAGCCACGCGAAAGCACCCCATAGGCGGTAATGCCGATGCCTAATTCACGGCAGGCAGGCAAAATTTCGGCCTCAATGCCACGCGACATCAAGGAATATTCAATTTGCAAATCGACAATTGAATGCACTGCCGCCGCTCGACGAATCGTTTCAACCCCAACTTCCGATAAACCGATATGGCGCACATAGCCTTTTTCAACCATCTCGGCAATCGCCCCAATTGTTTCTTCAATTGGCACATTGGGGTCAAGCCGCGAAGGTCGATAAATATCAATGTAATCGGTATTCAAGCGGGTAAGGCTGTGATATAAGAAATTTTTAACCGCAGCGGGCCGGGCATCATAGCCAAGCCACGCACCATCAGGGCTGCGCAATGCCCCAAACTTGACGCTCAAAACAACATCGGAGCGTGAACGCTCGCGCAAGGCTTCGCTAAGCAATAATTCGTTATGGCCCATCCCATAGAAATCGCCAGTATCTAGCAAATTAACCCCAGCATCAAGCGCTGAATGAATCGTCGCGATGCTCTCGGCGCGATCTGAAGGCCCATACATCCCCGACATGGCCATACAACCCAAGCCCGCTGCCGACACCACCAAACCATCACGACCCAATTGACGCTTTTGCATGATCACAACTCCATCATCATAAATCAGTAACTAGTTGAAGTATAAATTATCAAATGACAGATGTCAATATCTGTCATTACATTTTCGTAAGCTATTTTTGGCTATGCTATGATGAGCAAGGATTCTTGTGGATTGTGGTGAGGCATGTGATGCAACGGATTTGTATTGTTTCGGATACCCATGGCAAGTTTGACCCACGGATCGAGCAGCTTTTTGTAGGAGCAGCCCGGATTGTGCATGCAGGCGACATCGGGCGAGCACAACCGCCAATCATCGAACGCTTGAGTGCGATTGCTCCGGTTACAGCGGTGACTGGCAATATCGATTGGAATACAGCGCTCGATATTTACCCAATTAATACAACGCTTGAGGTGCAAGGTATTCGGATTATGATCCAGCATATTGGCGATATTCCCAAACGCTGGCATCGTCAATTGCCACAACCCTTGCCGCATGTGGTAATTTGTGGTCATAGCCATATCGCCTTGATCGAGGAATATCAAGGAGTCTTGTTTATTAACCCAGGCTCGGCTTCGCAGCCACGCGGCCAGCTCGGCGAGCCAACTGTGGCTTTCTTAGATATTCAGGAAAATGGCGAGTTTCACGCTGAAATTATTCCGCTCAAAATGGCCGAATTTATCAAACATGCCGATTAAACAGCAATCCCCTCACCAAATCAATGGCGAGGGGATTTGCATTAACAAGCGAGTTTATTCGTGGCGCAGCGCCTTGATTGGGTCAAGTCGGGCGGCGCGAGCGGCGGGATACAAGCCCGCAATAATCCCTACCACCAAGCCAAAGCCTAGGGCTAGCGCAATCAGCCACGGTGGAATATAGAAGAAATCGCCGCGAATTGGCACTTGCTCTTGTTCGAGATAGGCGAGCGCAAAGCGATTGAGTACGCGGCCTGTACCCCAACCACCCAGCAAACCGACAACTCCCCCAAAGAAGCCAATCATACCAGCCTCAGTCATAAAGAGCGTGCGAATATTGCCGCGCGAAGCTCCAATTGCCTTGAGCGTGCCAATTTCGCGAGTCCGCTCATAAATTGCCATAATCATGGTGTTCATAATGCCGATCGTAGCGACGAACAGCGCCAAGCCACCAACCGAGCCAAGCATAATATTGATCACCAAGAAAATTTTCGAGGCCAGTTCAAGCACCGTTTCAACCGATTGCACCCGAAAACGCTCAGCCCGTAGTTCATTGGTCAATTGACGCGCCACATTTAAATCTTTGGCGCGAATCAAGGCATAATCATAGCCTTCGGTTGCCAACAAATCTGGCTCGTTAAACCACCAAGCCTTGAGCGCAATGCTATCGTTGGGGGTTAATGCAACCAAATTATTATCAGCACTCGAAACCCCAACCAAGGTATAATCAAAGGTTTGCGATTCGCCGCGCGGGGTTTCCATCACCAACTGCACTTCTTGGCCAATCAGATTATTAACTTCAGCGGTGAGACCCAAACGGCGTAATGCTCGTTGCGAAATCACAATCTCGCCATCTTTAGTTGGGCGTAATACTCCAGCCAAAGCGGTTGGCGGCGTTTCAAAGGGATTATTGATCCCAACCCCAGGATCAACCCCAACTGCAATCGTTGCCGTAGCATCACCAGGCAGTACCAACCGCTTCGAGATCGATTCGTTGACATCGACGATTGGCGTAACGCTGACAATATCGGGGCGTTGCTGCCACTCAGCAATTTTAGCTGGCGAAATCACCACTTCCCGTTCGGGGCGCACGTAGCGTGTATAGGGGTTGCGCTCGGCATCACGTGGCTGAACAACCACATTTTCCAGCCCAATCGCATCGAATTGTTGCTGAATAACCCGCTGAACCCCGACCCCCAACGAAAGCATGACCACAATGGTGAAAATCCCAACCGTCACGCCCAGCGACGTTAAGGAAGTGCGGACTTTACGGCGGGTTAAATTGCTCCAAGCGGTGCGTAAAATATCGCCAAATGTCATGCTACAGCCTCCGCCGTTCGTTCAACAATTTCAATTTGCTCAATAATTCCATCGCGCATATGCACAATCCGATCAGCATACGAGGCGGCATTCATATCGTGAGTGACCATCAGCAAGGTCACTTGTTGTTCGCGCACCAGCCGTTGCATCAACAACAAAACATCGCGTCCCGTGCGCGAATCGAGGTTCCCGGTTGGCTCATCGGCCAAAATCAACACTGGATCATTGGCCAAAGCCCGCGCAATTGCTACCCGTTGTTGCTGACCACCTGAAAGCTCAGCCGGACGGTGATCGGCGCGATCGCCTAGCCCAACTTGATCGAGCAAATGTTCAGCTCGTTTGCGCCGTTCGCTGCGACCGCGACCCGCTAACATCAAGGGCAAGGCCACATTTTCCCATGCTTGGTTGGTTGGCAAGAGGTTGAAACTCTGAAAAATAAAGCCAACCCGATCGCGGCGAAAGCTGACTAATTTTTTATCTGGGGCATGCCCAAGCTCCAAATCATCAACCCAAACTTCACCTGAACTTGGACGATCAAGGCCACCAATCACATTTAATAAGGTCGATTTGCCTGAGCCAGATGGCCCAACTAGTGCCACAAACGTGCCGCGTTCAATCTCCAAATCAACGCCAGCCAACGCCTGGACAGTATTTTTCCCCATTTGATAGGTTCGTTGGAGGTTGGTAGTTCTAATTAACGAGCTAGCTTGACCCATAGCGACTCCTTGGAAAATAAGCTGGCTTAACCATACCATAGGATTTTGCGCCTGTTATGGGCAATTTTATGATCATCTATGACACGCTGGGACGAAACCCTCACTCGCTCAAGCTAACATAGCTATGTCAATAGTTATATTGGCCCTTTTATTTATAGCCAGATTGGCCTATAATCAACCGCGCTTCCCAAGATTAATCAGTAATTAGCTATTTTAAACAAATTTTAATATCTGGCTAGCTGGGTTAGAGTTATAGGTGTGAGTTGAGGGAGGTGAGCATAATCAGGTTAATCTTGCTCGGATTGCGTGGAATATTCGCTGTCGGGATTATTTTTGATTATTAGGTTGATTATTATTATGCATTACCAAAATATGTTGTGTATTGGCGATAGCCAAACCTTTGGCGCACGTTCGTATGGCTGTTACCCCTTACATTTAGCACAAATGTTGACTCAGCGCACACCCTATCAATGGCGTACAATTAATCGCAGCGTCAATGGCTACACCGCCCGTAACTTATGGTTTAAACTCAACGAAGAAATTGATACAATCAACGATACCTATCAGTCGTGTGTGCTGATTGGTACAAATGATGTCGGCAATAATACCCCGATCGATCTTTTTGAAGAATATTATCGCCAAATTATTCGCACCTTATTAATTAAGGGCCACAAAGCAGTTTTTTGTGGCGAAATTCCGCCAATCTATGCTGATGGGCATATTTTTTTCACCAAAGAAACCCTCGAACGCCGCAAGCAATACAATGCAGTAGTCGGCAAGGTGGTTGCTGAATTTAGCAAGGCAATTTGGGTTCCCATGGTCGGCTTAAATCGTGAATGTTATGTTGACCCAGTGCACTTCAATGAAGATGGCAATCGGCGGGTCGCCGAATCATTCTGTGAGGTCATTGTAAACTTATGAACATTGGGATTGTACTTGGCACGCGACCTGAGGTGATGAAAAATTATGCGATTGTCCAGGCATTACGAGCAGCGGATCTGCCGTTCGTGGTGCTGCACACCAATCAGCATCATGATCATTTGCTGCAAGCAGCGATTTTTGGCCAAATGGGTTATACACCCGACGAGGTTTTCCCGGGCAACTATAGCATCGGCGCAGCGATTGATTGGGTGCGCGAGCAAATTCGCCGCCATGAAATTGATTTGATTTTGGTCAATGGCGATACTGCGGCGGCCTTGGTTGGAGCAATCGCGGCGGTCTACTCCGATGTTGGTTTAGCTCATGTCGAAGCAGGCCTGCGGGCCTTCGATAAGCGCATGTATGAAGAGCGCAATCGGATTATGGTCGATGGCGCAGCCCATTATTTGTTCTCATACACCCAATATCAAGCCGATTATTTGGCCAAAATTCCCGATTTGCGTGGGCGAATTTTCAATATTGGCAATACGACGGTTGATTTGATTCATGATTTTGCCCATGAACTCACGCCACGCCGCACCGATAACTATGCCTACATCACCTTGCATCGCAAAGAATTTACCGATAGCCGCGAGTTGATGCAACAGGTTTTCAGCACGATTAATGAGCTAGCCCAAGAATTTGATGCCATGATTTTTCCCATGCATCCGCGCACACGGGCGGCCATGGAGCACTATGGTTTGAGCATGGATCTGCTCAGTCGGGTGCAGGTGCTTGATCCAGTTGAGCCATTTGAATCGCTGGCGTATGAAAAATACGCCAACATTATCATCACTGATAGCGGCTGTATTCAAGAAGAAGCCTATATTTTTGGTGTGCCCTGTGTGACTGTGCGCGATAACACCGAACGGCCTGAAACGATCGATTCGGGCGCAAATGTGGTAACTGGCTTCGAGCCAGCAGCAATTATCGCAGCTGTGCGCAGTCAGCGAGCCAAGAAAGGCCAGCAATTTGCCCCAGTTTATGGCCAACGTGGGGTTGGTCAACGGATTGTAGCAACCTTGCAAGCGCATTTTCGCAGCTGGTCGGATTACTAGATTTGACGCAGCGCATTACATAATAGCTTGCTAGAATCGGCTAAAAACGCATCCCTCGTGGATGCGTTTTCGTTTATAATTGGAGCGAATTGAATTAGTCATCACTTGAGAACTTTAGGTCACTGTTTCGCCAAAGATGCCGACTCGGTGTTCCGCACTTAACACGAGGTCATCAATGCGCCGAACCAAAATTGTTGCCACGCTCGGGCCAGCCTCTGATACTGAGGAAAAAATGACAGCGTTGGCATTAGCGGGAATGAATGTTGCTCGCTTAAATTTCTCCCATGGTACCCATCACGACCATTCAGAACGCATTCGGCTCCTGCGTCAAATTTCAATTAAGCTCAATCGCCCAATTGCAGTGCTGCAAGACTTGCAAGGGCCAAAAATTCGCACTGGCAAATTAGTTGATAAACAGCCGATCCCGCTCAAGGCAGGCGAAAGTTTCGTTATTACGATTGAAAATGAAGTTGGTCGGGTTGGCCGCGTCAACACCACCTATAAAAATTTACCCACCGATTGTAAAGCTGGCGACCGGATTTTGCTCTCTGATGGGTTGATCGAGTTGCGCGTCCAAGAATGCACCGCCACTGAAGTGATCACCGAAGTGGTAACAGGCGGTATGCTGCGCGAAAATCAAGGCATCAACTTGCCTGGCGTAGCCGTTAGTGCTCCCGCTATGACCGAAAAAGATCGTGAAGATTTGATCTTTGGCTTACACGAAGGGGTTGATTATGTGGCAATCTCGTTTGTGCGCCGCGCCGAAGATGTGCAATTGGTCAAGCAAGAAATTGCCGGGGCTGGCTATCGCACCCCAGTGATCGCCAAAATTGAAAAACCTGAAGCTGTTGATAACATTGAATCAATCGTTGCGGTCGCTGACGGGATTATGGTTGCGCGGGGTGATTTGGGGGTAGAAATGCCCCCAGAAGAAGTGCCATTGATTCAAAAACTGATCATTGCTTCAGCCAATCGGGCGGGGATTCCGGTCATCACTGCCACCCAAATGCTCGAATCGATGATTGTCAACCCACGGCCAACTCGCGCCGAAGCCAGCGACGTGGCCAACGCGATTCTCGATGGCACCGATGCAGTTATGTTAAGTGGTGAAACCGCCAACGGGGCCTACCCAGTTGAAGCGGTGACAATTATGGCGCGAATTGCCGAAGTAACTGAGCGCGGCGCACCACCACGTGATGCCCAACAACGCAACGAGTCTGATGCGCCTGAAACCTACTCACACGCGATCAGCCACGCGGCCTGTGCAATTGCTGAATCAATTGATATTGCGGCGATTGTCGCTTTCACGTCGTCGGGCTTTACGGCGCGGTTGGTTGCCCGCGATCGCCCACGCGTGCCAATTATCGCCATGACCCACGAATACGATGTCTATCATCGCTTGGCCTTGCTTTGGGGAGTTGAATCGCTGCTGTGCCCATTCGTGACGCGGCTTGACGATTTGAGCAACTTAGCTCGGGCAATTATGATCGAGCGCCAAGTGATCAAGCCAGGCGATTCGGTGGTGATTACTGGCGGTCACCCCTTGGCAGTACGCGGTACAACCAACTTCCTTAAAATTCTTTCAATCTAAACAAAAAAGCAACAGGCCACTCAAGTTTGAGTGGCCTGTTGCTTTAACTTAACGCACTGTCAACGGTGCATAGACTGCATACGTTGGCACAACCCAGCCAGGTTCACCATACGTCCAAGCAGCAATCATCGATGACTCGTAGGTATTACCAACGGTATCGAATAATCCACTGAGATACATACGGGTTGGAGTGGCAACTAAGGCATTAACTAAAAAATTAGATGCAAAGTCCTCGCGCTGCTGAACCCCGCCACCAACACTATTCCAAACCCCATTCCAGCGCAGAATACCAGGGCTAACGACACCGTCGGTTATGCCATTGAATGTACCAGCAACATACAAGCCATCAACACCCATTTCAAGATCATTGATTGAGCCATCAATCACGCCACGCAAGCCAGACCATGCCATGCCGTTCCAATAGGCAATCTTCGGGGCAGTTATGCCAGCAATGCTACTAAACGTGCCAGCAATATACAAACCATCAGCGCTAGCCTCAAGCTTTTGAATGCCGCTCACTCCAGTGACGATGGTTTGCCATTGCACGCCATCCCAACGGGCCACTTGGGAACCATCGCTAATATACACCACGCCATTTAAAGCTTCTACCACTGTTACACGATTAAATGACGCTGGAGCAGCAAACGCTTGCCATTGGCCATCATCCCAAACCACCAAGTTAGCGCTATCTACGCCTGCAAACTGGCTAAAATCGCCAGCAACGTAGAGCTTACCTTGATCACGAGCGATGCCAAAGACTGGTTGATCACTAACAGCATTCCAAGTCGCTGAAATTGCATCAGTGCGATACAGCTTAGGATTTTGCAGCAAAAAGCTCGTATCGCTCAACACTTCCAATTGGCGGGGTGAAGACCAATCCATATACTCAATTGGTAATTCAATCAGTGCTTGCCAACCATTCGTGGCATCAAAACGAACGAATGCACCCCGTCCGGTGCTCCACATTGGTCGCAAAGGAGAATAGCCATAGATCGTTTCGCCAAGATTACTAAGCGTCAGCGGTGCATTATACAGACCATTGGGAGTCATCGATTCCCAATGGTCTGCCCGCCAAACCAACCGATTCGAACCACGATACTGACCATTAATCGTTAAATCGCCTAAAGCATACATTTCTTGGTCAAGTTCAACTAACGAATATTTGGGCAATTCAATCAAAGTGTAATCATTATAAACAGCTTGCCCCAGCACTGTCCAATTTGTACCATTCCAATAATGTAGCGGTACATTAGAATAATTTATATGCCCCAAGGCATACAGGCCATCAGCGTGCATCAGTAGGCTTTCAATCCGATTTGGCACGCCATTCCCAAAGCTATTCCAGCTTGTGCCATTCCATGAAGCAATATTATGCATATTGAGGTTGGTGGTTGAAGTAAATTGACCTCCAATCACCAATTGATCGTCAACCAATTGCAAATCCAAAACTTGCCCCATGACCCCGCCACCAACATCGAGCCATTGGGTGCCATCCCAGCGCACAAGCCCGCCTTGGTTTTGAGGATCGATTGGCTGAATCGAGCCACCAGCATACAAGCCGTCGGCGCTGCTTAGCAAATTAAAGGCAAGTCCATCAATCCCAGTTCCCACTTCATTCCACTGCGTGCCATTCCAACGGGCAATATTTTGGTAGGCTTGGCCATCAATCACCAAGGGATAACCAGCTAAATAAAGCTCATTTTGATAGCTAGCCAAACTCATCATAAAATTATTACTGACAACCGTTGCAACACCAGTCCAAGTCGTGCCATCCCAATAGGCCAAGTTAAAGTTTTGACCAGCAAGCGACAATTCGCCACCAACATAAAGCTTATCTTGATGGATCGTTAAGGCTTCAACAAAGCCATTCAAAGCCCCTAACCGCAACCATTGCCGACCATCCCAATAAACGACCCCATCATTTGATTGTATAGTCATAGGGTAGCGCTCAACGGTTGCTGCATAGAGGGTATCATTCCAAACCACTGGCCGTTGCAAGCCATAATCATCGGCGTTTATCCCAAACCCTGCAAATTCGTTGCTCCACGAGCCGCCATTGTTGGCTTCACTCGGTTGCCTAGCTTGAGTTGAATGAATAGATAGGCTCAATCCACAGCTCAATAAACCAATGATTACGCCGATGCGCCCTAAGCGCCGCAATAGTTTCAGCATGATTTTTCTCCTGCCCTCACATAGACGCTGAGGATATGTTGGAATAAAATACCAACATATCCTCAGCATTGCTTGGCTTATTTGCTAGTATATGGTAAGAATACTTGCTGATAGTTTCCACTATTAACTGCAATTGTTACCACGCTCGAACCATCGTGATCATCAAACAGGGTATAGGTGATCGTGGCTGTAAATGGATACGCATTGGGTGCCGTGTAGTGCAATTCACGATACACCAGTTCAAATGATCCTGCTGTTACCTGAACATTGGATATCCCAGTTGGATCACCATTCAGATCAATGACATTGTTGAGTGTATCGATAATAGTCGTAGAACCAGGTCGCATCGTGATCGTGATTGGAGCAACCGTTGGCGCATGATTCTGCACGGCAATTGTCAGGATTCCAGTTGCGGTGATCCCACGCGTCTGGTTGCGCACAGTGTATGCCAAACTATCTGTGCCTTGAAAATTGGCAGCTGGCACATAGCGTACTTGGTTGCCACTAATGGTTGCAGTGCCATGGCTGGCTGTACCTACCGCCACCAATTCAATTGGCTCATTATCCAGCGACCAATCATTCGCCAATACCGCCACATTCACCGCATGCGGTCGATAGGTCGTCGCAAAATCATCAACCGCATCCACCACCGAAGCCACACTATAAAGCTTGATTCGCGCGGTTTGTTGACCACCATGGCCATCACTGACGGTATAGGTCACCATATCAGTAAAATGCTCTTGGTTTGGCGGCATATAGCGCAATTGATTAGCAACAAGCGTTACCGTACCAGTGATCGCACTGACGTGGGTGATGGTCAGGCTATCACCATTTAAATCAATCAGATCATCCAATGGATCAAGCAGCGTTTCAACATAGGGATAAACCGCTTGTTCTTGATCGGCAATCGTGGGGAAGTGATTCCAGACATGGATTTGGATTTGGGCGGTCGTGGTCACTGCATTAATTGGGTCGCGCACGGTATAACTTAAGGTTTCAACCCCTTCAAATTGGGCATCGGGCGTATACACCACCGAGTTACCGTTAATCACCGCCGTGCCATGGCTAGGGCTGCTCACATTTACCAATTGCAATTGGGATGGCTGATCGCTCCAATCATTGGCTAAAACATTGACCGTAACCGCTTGAGGCCGATAGGTAATCGCATAATCTGGTTTAGCCTTAATCAAAGGTTCGTTGCCATATTCCCACACAGCAAATTGAAACGCCTCATATTGATTGCCAACCCAATTGAAGTCGCCATACATGAACATACGGGTTGGGGTTGCGGCTAAGCGCCGAACAGCCCCATTGCCAACTCCACTTGAGTATCGAAGCGTTTGAACACCGCCACCAACGCCATGCCACGCAGCCCCATCCCAACGCACAATGCCTGGGCTAACGATGCCATTGGTAATCCCACTCAAGTTGCCTGCAACATACAAGCCATCGATACCCATTTCCAGATCAAGGATTGAACCACTAACCACTCCACTCAAGCCCGACCATGCTGTACCATTCCAATAGGCAATCTTAGGGGCAGAAACTCCCGCCACACTACTAAATGTACCAGCGATATACACCCCAGTAGCCGTTGCTTCAATTGAACCAATGTTGACTACATTGGTGGCAAGGGTTATCCACTGCGTCCCATCCCAACGGGCCAATTGAAAGCCATCGCTGATATACACATTCTGGCCATGGGCCTCGACCAGCACCACTTGATCGAATGAAGCTGGCGTATCCAAGGCTTGCCATTGCGTGCCATCCCACGTCACCAGATTATGTGCCGTAACCCCAGTGAATTGCTCAAAATCACCAGCAACATATAATTTGTTATTGGATTGGGCAATTGCATCAACCAGATGGATCGCGCCAATTTGGTTCCAGGTTGTGCCAGCAGCTTGATACAATGTGTCGTTAGCAACAATAAAATGGCTTTGTTGAAAGGCTTCGAGTGCTTGTGGTGACTCCAATGTATATTGACGTTCAACAATCGTTTGCCATTGATTGGTACTGCCAAATTGGGCCAGCGAAGCAGTACCATTGCCCCAATAAAAGCCTCTTGCTGCTACCAAGAGATTTTCGTCGTCAGTCGTAATGGCAACACCTTGTGGAGCAAAAATACCATTGGGAGACATTGAATCCCAGTGTGTGCCATTCCAACGTAAGGCTGAATCACCTTGATGGACTGGTTCCGAGGAATCACTACTATAGCCAATTTCGCCAATTAGCAACAATTCTTGCTGATACTGCACAAACACCGCATATGGAGGTAATAGCCAATTATTCGTATACTGGTGGTTCATTGAAGCAAGATTGGTTAAGAGTGTCCATTCACCCCCATCCCAATGCAGATACTCATAGCCTACACCAGTTGGCCGATTCAGTACATAGAGTTCACCATCCATAATTGTCAGATTATGGACACTGCCAGCCAAACCTGTACCGAAGGTATTCCAACTCGTGCCATTCCAGGCAGCCACATTCTTCATGGTTGGTACAAGGGTTGAGGTAAATTGACCACTAATATAGAGTTGACTATTAGCCCACTTCAGATCAAATACATGGCCATAAACCCCACCACCAACAGTTTGCCATTGGGTACCATTCCAATACAAAACGCCTGTCTTTTGATTATTGAATACGAAGGAGCCACCCAGATATAATCCATCAGGGCGGACTAGCAGGCTAAAGACAATACCATCAATCCCGGCTGCCGCAGCATGCCACTGTTCGCCATTCCAATGAGCTAAACTACCATAGGCTTGACCATCGATAATCAATTGATAGCCACCAACATAGAGCTGATTGGCATAACTTATTAGATTTAAAGGACTATTTAGGGTGAATTGCGTGGGCATGGCTGTCCACAAATTACCATCCCAATAGGCAAGGTTGATGTTCTTGCCAGCGATGGTTATTCGTCCAGCCACATATAAGCGATTTTGATGAACGGTTAAACTATCAACAAAGCCACCCAAGCCATCGATCTTCAGCCATTGTTGACCATTCCAATAGCCAACCCCCGACGCAAAGTTGCGATGTCCATGCAAAATTGCATAGAGCGTGCCATTCCATTCAATTGGGCGCAACGGGGTATAGCTATTATCGGCAGTTTTGAAATACAAGCCAAAATCTTGGCTCCATGTGCCTGGACTACTTGGGGCTTGCGGCTCAACCGCAACAACTAGAGTAGTTGGCTTGGCGACAACACTTAAAATAATCACCAGCAGGGTAATGATACCGATTATTTTTGAACTTCTCGGCATTGGCATGTCCTCTCAGGGCTAGGGTGAGGAGCGGCAATCGGCGCTCGATTGCCGCTGATTTAATTGTTTATTTACTGGTATAGGGCAAAAATAATTGATACCTCAGCCCTTGTACCACAACCGTTCCCTCACGCAAACCACCATACCCATCACTGATGGTATAGGTGATCGGCTCTTCAAATGGATACATGCTTGGCGTAGTATAGTGCAGTCGATTATTGCTGATGGTGACTGTTCCATAGGTGCTATGGGCTTGGGTTATGGTCAGGGGATCGCCATTCAGGTCAGTCGCATGAGCCAATACATCGACTAAGGTTGTACTATTGGGATGCATTGTAATCGTGATTGGCGCAACGGTTGGCACATGATTCTGCACCGCAATTGTCAAGGTTCCGGTTGCTGTTACGCCACGGGTTTGATTGCGCACGGTATAGGTTAAGGTTTCAGACCTTGAAATGTAGCAGTTGGTAGATAGCGCACTTGGTTACCACTGATTGTTGCCGTGCCATGAATAGCCGCTTCAACAGCCACCACCGCTAAGGGTTCTCCATTAATCGTCCAGTCATTGGCAATCACATCAACGCTGACAGAATATGGACGATAGGTTGTCGCATAATCAGCGGTTGCCGTTACGATTGTATCGATACTTCGGAGCTTGATTCGGGCGGTTTGTTGGCCGCCATGACCATCACTCACGCTATACGTCACCACATCGGTAAAATGTTGTTGCTTTGGCGGCAGATAACGCAATTGATTATTAACAAGCATCACCGTGCCAGTGATCGCACTGGCTTGGGTGAGCGTCAAAGCATCATCATTTAAATCAATTAGGCCATCCAAGGGGTCAAGCAGCGTTTCAACAAAGGGATAAATCGCTTGTTCTTGATCAGCAATGGTCGGGAAATGATTCCAGACCTGTAATCGCAATTGGGCGGTTGTGGTCACCAAATTAATTGGGTCACGCACAACATAGCTCAAAGTTTCAACGCCTTCAAATTGAGGATCAGGGGTATACACTACCGAGTTACCGTTAATCATAGCCGTGCCATGGCTTGGGCTGCTCACATCCACCAGTTGTAAGCGGTTTGGCTGATCGCTCCAATCATTGGCTAAAACATTGATCGTAACCGCTTGAGGCCGATAGGTAATCGCATAATCTGGTTTAGCCTTAATTAAGGGTTCGTTGCCATACTCCCACGCTGCAATTTGGCTCGATTCATAACTATTACCCACTCGATTAAAAGGGCCATGCAAAAACATACGAGTTGAGGTTGCGGCGAGTTGAGTCACATTGCCCGACTGAACGCCACCACCAACTCCATGCCACGCCGTCCCATCCCAGCGCAGAATCCCTGGGCTAACGATACCATTGGTAATCCCACGAAAACTACCTGCAACATACAGGCCATCGGCTCCCATTTCAAGGTCATTGATCGAACCATCAACCACACCCGTCACACCTGACCAAGTTGTGCCATTCCAATAGGCAACTTTTGGCGCAGCTACACCACCGACACTGCTAAATGTGCCAGCAATATACACACCGTTGGCGGTTGGCTCAACCTCACCAATATTGATCACATTGGTAGCGAGGGTTGTCCATTGGCTGCCATCCCAACGGGCGAGTTGCAAACCATCGCTGATATACACATAATTGGTATCAGCCTCAACGATCGAGACTCGATCAAACGAAGCAGGTGGATTAAAGGCTTGCCATTGGCTGCCATCCCATGTCACCAGATTATGCGCCGAGACCCCATTGAATTGCTCAAAATCACCTGCCACATACAACAGATTATTGGCTTGGGCAATTGCATTGACATGGGCGTTACTCACTCTATTCCAATCATTAGTGGCTGCCTGATACAGTCCATATTGTGAGATACTAAAAAAGTGTTGTTGATACTTCTGGAGTGCTTGGACGGAAGATAAACTTTGGGAATAACCACTAATCAGGGATTGCCATTGGTCGCTTGCATTCAGCTGCGCCAAATTAGCAAGCTCATTGCCCCAGCTCATGCGATTATCAGCAACATACAAATTGTCGGCATCAGTGGTAATGGCAGCCTCATAAGCAGTGGTTCCATTGGGAGTCATGGCTTCCCAGCGATCACCCTGCCAACGCAAGGCCGAATCGCCGTAACGGTAATCGGGTGGTGTGGTATTAAAAAATTGTATCGGCCCAAAGGCCAACAATTCTTGCTGGTAGGTCACCAACACTGCATCAGGAAAGCGTTCCCAAACAGGGTAATTATTCAATCGGGTCAGATTAGCTAAACTAACCCATTGGTTTGCATCCCAGCGTTGCAGCTGAAATCCTGAACCAATTTGACTTAGCGCATATAAATCACCATCGAACATTGTTAGATTATGGGTTTCATTGTTAAGGCCCGTACCGAAGGTTTCCCAGTCGGAGCCATTCCACATCGCCACATTCTTCATGCTTGGCACAAGCGTTGAGGTAAATTGGCCACTGACATAGAGCTGATTATTGAAGGATTTTAGATCAAAAACCCACCCATGGATTCCGCCGCCAACTGGCTCCAAAGCTGAACCATTTAAACGGAGTAATCCATTAATTTGACCATTTAGATCAAATACTCCGTTCACATACAAACCATCAGGGCGTGATAATAAACCAAGCACCAAGCCAGGAACATAAGCAGCGACCTGATGCCATTGTGTTCCATCCCACCGAGCGATTTTGCCGACAGCTTGACCATCAATGACTAAGTTGAAGCCACCAACATACAGTTGATTTGCATGGCTAACCATTTGTAGCTGATTACCAGTATTCCATCGAGTTGGCATGGCTGTCCACAAGTTACCATCCCAATAGGCAAGGTTGATATTCTTGCCAGCGATGGTGAAGCTTCCTGCAACATATAAGCGATTTTGATGGACGGTCAATGAATAAACATCACCAGTCAAACCATCAAGTTTCAACCATTGCTGACCACTCCAATAGCCAACGCCTGATCCCCAACCATAACCCCCAAATAGTGAGGCATAGAGCGTGCCATTCCATTCAATTGGGCGGATCGGGGCATAGCCATAATCTTGTTTATCTGGCCCAGCAAAGGCTTGGCTCCATGTGCCTGGGCTAGTTGGGGTTTGCGATTCCACCGCCGTAACTGGAGCAGCAGGCTTGGACAAAGCACTGAAAATAATCAACAGCAGGGTAATGATGCTAATTAATTTTGAACTTCTCGGCATTGACGTATCCTCTCAGGGCTAGGGTGAGGAGCGGCAATCGAGCACCGATTGCCGCTGATTTAATCGTTTATTTACTGGTATAGGGCAAAAATAATTGATACTTCGCGCTATTGACCACAATTGTTCCTACTTGCGAACCACCATGATCATCGCCCACGGTATAGCTAATGGTGGCAGCAAATGGATAGTAGTTGGGCGCGGTATAGCGCAATTGATTATTCACCACGGCAACCATACCTGGTGCGGCACTTGCCAAGGAAATCGCTACGGGGTCGCCATTCAAATCGCTCACATGGGCTAGTACATCGACAACGGTTATGCTATTGGGTTTGATGGTAATCGTCATTGGCGCAACCGTTGGCGCATGATTCTGCACCTCAATCGTCAGAATTCCAGTTGCAGTTACCCCACGGGTTGGGTTGCGCACGGTATATTCCAAGGTTTCGATGCCTTGAAAACTGGCGATTGGGACGTAGCGCACTTGATTGCCACTGATCGTTGCCGTGCCATGGCTGGCTGCGCTCACCGCAATCAGCTGGATTGGCTCGTTATTAAGTGACCAATCATTCGCTAAAACTGCCACATTGACCGCATGTGGTCGATAGGTTGTGGCAACATCATCGACCGCAACCACCACAGCATCAATACTATGCAGCTTAATTCGCGCGGTTTGTTGGCCGCCATGACCATCGCTGACGGTATAGGTCACCAGATCAGTCAAATGCTCTTGGTTTGGCGGCATATAGCGCAATTGATTATTGACGATCGTCACCGTGCCACTGACCGCACTGGCTTGGGTGATCGTCAAAGCATCACCATTTAAATCAATTAGGCCATCTAATGGGTCAAGCAGCGTTTCAACAAAGGGATAGATCGTTTGTTCTTGATCAGCAATCGTGGGGAAATGATTCCAGACCTGCACCCGCAATTGGGCGGTCGTGGTCACCGCATTAATTGGGTCACGCACGGTATAGCTTAAGGTTTCAACGCCTTGAAATTCTGTTTCCGGCGTATAGACTACCGAGTTACCGTTAATCACCGCCGTGCCATGGCTTGAGCTACTCACATTTACCAATTGTAAGCGGTTTGGCTGATCGCTCCAATCATTGGCTATCACATCAACCACAACTGGCTGAGCACGATAGGTACTACCATAATCGGGCTTGGCCTGAATCAACGGTTCGTTGCCATATTCCCACGCCGCAATTTGGTTGGATTCATAGGTATTTCCCACGCGATCAAACGAACCATACATCAGCATGCGGGTTGGGGTTGCTGCTAAGGAAGAAACGCTGCCAGGTTGATTCGGCGTGGCACTTGACCTAACTCCACCCTCAAGCCCATGCCATGCAGTGCCATCCCAGCGCAGAATACCTGGGCTATAAATACCATTGATAATGCCACGAAACCAACCAGCGACATACAGGCCATCGGCCCCTGTTTCGAGATCATAGATTGAACCATCGATCTCGCCTGTTAATCCTGACCATGCCGTACCATTCCAGTAGGCGATTTTGGACGCTGTTACACCACCAACACTGCTAAAGGTGCCAGCAATATACACGCCGTTGGCGGTTGGCTCAACCTCACCAATATTAACCACATTGGTGGCGAGGGTTGTCCATTGGCTACCATCCCAGCGGGCCAATTGAAAGCCATCGCTGATATAGACGTTATTACCATATGCTTCGACAATCACAACCTGATCAAATGAAGCAGGGGTATTCAAGGCTTGCCATTGGCTGCCATCCCACGTCACAAGATTATGTGCCGTAACCCCATTGAATTGCTCAAAGTTGCCGGCCACATACAAGAGGTTATTGGCTTGGGCCAAACTATTAACCAGAGCAGAACCGATTCGAACCCATGCATTATTAACGACCTGATACAGTTTATTGCTATCAATACTGAAAAAGCTTTGCTGATACTTTTGGAGGGCTTGGGCATATTGTTGCTGCTGGGATTCATAGGCTATCAGCAATTGCCATTGATTATTTGGAGTCAAATGCGCCAAGCTCGCATGACCATTACCCCAAACCATCCGACTAGAGGCCGCATAGACATCCTCACCATCAACAGCCAACGCCAATTCCATCGTAGAAATTCCATTGGGAGTCATGGCCTCCCAACGATCACCCCTCCAGCGCAAGGCCGAATCACCCCACCTCAGTGTTTGCTCATTACGGTCCACGAAGCCGATTGTGCCAAATGCGAATAATTCTTGTTGGTAATTCACCAGCACAACGTCAGGAAAGCGTGACCAATTAAGCAGGAGATTGTTACCACTAGCGTTGGAGAGTGTCGTCCAGTGCGTCGCATCCCAACGTTGAAGATGAAAAATCGGCGTATAAGGAAAAGGCCTGGAGGTTCGGCTGAGGGCATAGAGGTCACCATCAAGCATAGCTAGATTATGGGTTGGGCTGACAATCCCGGTACCAAAGGTATTCCAGCTCGTGCCATTCCACGCAGCCACATTCTTCATGGTTGGTTCAAGCGTCGAGGTAAATTGGCCACTGATGTAGAGTTGATCATTAGCCCATTCAACATCCATGACTATGCCATAAACACCCCCGCCAACGCTCTGCCACTCTGCTCCATTCCAATGGATCAAGCTCGTTCTTTGGCCATTGAGGCTGAATGTTCCACCAAGATACAAGCCATCAGGTCGTGAGAGCATGCTGAAAACAGCCCCATAGATCCCTTCAGCGACAGAATGCAATTGAGCTCCATCCCAACGGAAGACCAAACCTGAGGGTTGATCGTTAATCTGCTCTGAATAACCACCAATATAGAGTTGATCATTATGACTAGCTAAGACGAAAACATTAAGACTAAATTGAAGCGGCAGAGCCGTCCAGAGGTTGCCATCCCAAAAGGCAATGCTGATCTGTTTGCCACCAAGGGTCAAACGTCCAGCAACAAATAAGCGGTTTTGATGGACAACCAATGAATCAACTTCACCTCTCAATCCATCAAGTTTCAGCCATTGCTGACCGCTCCAGTAGCCAACTCCTGGATCAAAGCCATCTCTACCAACAATTCCAGCATACAACGTGCCATTCCATTCAATCGGGCGCAGTGGTATATAGCCAGGGTCAAATTTCAGCGGGTCGGCAAAGGCTTGACTCCACGACCCGGGGCTGCTTGGGGTTTGTGGCTCCACGGCAGCAACTGGCATAACAGGCTTTTGTACAGCCCCAAACAACAGCACGAAGATAGCCAATAAGCCGATGATGTTTGATGGTTTAGGCATATTTAATACTACTTTCAGAACAATACAAAGTTCAAACGTTCCTAACGAGCTATAAATGGCAGATACACATGCTGGGCTGTGATCGTGACACTCATGGTCGAGGTTTGTACACCGCCATGATCATCGCTTACCATATAGCTAATTGTTGCCATAACCATCCCTTGATTCGGCGCAATATAGCGTAATTGATGTTGCTCGATACTAACCATACCAAGCGTGGCGTTGGCCTGAGTAATGCTCAAATCATCGCCATTCAAATCAACCACGTCAGCCAAAACATCGAAGGTAGTAGTGCTATTCGGCTGTACAGTATGGGTCAGTGGTACAAGCGTTGGAAAATGATTAAGTACATCGATTGTCAATGCTCCAGTTGTGGTGATGCCACGTGCTGGATTGCGCAAGGTATAACTGAGGCTCTCAGTGCCTTGAAAATCATTATTTGGTGTGTAGAGAATTTGCGTGCCGCTGATCGTGGCTGTGCCATGGCTGGCCGAGGTTACTGCTACAACTTCAACAGCCTCATTATCAATCGTCCAATCATTGGCCACCACATCAACGCTGACCGATTGCGGACGATAGGTCGTGGCCGTATCTGGGGCTGCATTGATCAAAGTTGGTGCGCCATATTGCCAAGCCGCAATCAGCGACGATTCATAGCGATTGCCAACCGTATCAAATGTGCCAATCGCATACATTCGGGTTGGAGTTGAGGCTAAGGTGGTTACGCTAATTGGCAACTGCGGGGTATAGCGATATTGCACCCCACCACCAACGCTATTCCAAACACCATTCCAGCGCACAATGCCTGGGCTAACCACACCATTGGTAATGCCGCTAAATGAACCAGCGACATATAAGCCATCAGGTCCAAGCTCAAGATCGTAGATCAGGCCATTAACAACCCCAGTTAACGCCGACCATACCGAGCCATCCCAGTAGGCAATTTTTTGAGCGGCAACTCCATTAATACTGCTAAATGAGCCAGCGACATACACCCCACTGGCGGTTGGCTCGATTTGAGTGATCCGATTGACTGCTGTCACAAGCGTTTGCCATACTGTGCCATCCCAGCGGAGCAGTTGTTCGCCATCGCTAACATAGACATAGTTAGCGTAAACTTCAACGATTGTTACCTGATCAATTGTGGTCGGTACATTCAACGCTTGCCATTGGCTGCCATTCCACATCACCAAATTATGCGCGGCAACCCCATTAAATTGCTCAAAACGCCCAGCAACATACAAGAGATTGTTGGCTTGGGCTATCGAATTAATTTCCGAGGTAGACTGCAACTCGACTGTATCACTGATAACCTTAAACAGTGCATTCTCGATTCTTAAAAATAGGGTTGTTTGGTAGGCTTCGGCCTCATAAACCGTGTTAGTTCCTAGAAGATAGGGTGGTAGTAGCACTTGCCAAGTTTGCTCAGCTTCAAATTGCGCCAACGCGGCTTGACCATTGCCCCAATTCAAATTATTGGCAGCTGCGTAAACAGTTTCGCCACTAGTTGCTAGCAAATTAAGCTGCTGACCACCATTTTTAATCAGCAAGCCATTGGGAGTCATCGATTCCCAATGCGTGCCATTCCACGCCAATGCCATCATGCCAATGCTATATTGATCGCTATTATCATGATCATGAACAAACGAAATCAAGCCAAAAGCAAAAAGTTGCTCTTGGTAATTCAGCAATACAACGTCAGGATACCAAAGCCAATCAATCCCTCCATTGGCTCCACTTGTGTTTGCAAGGATCACCCAAGTTGTGCCATTCCAGCGTTGCAATTGATGATAACCTAAAGCTGTATCAACTCGGCTAATTGCATACAGTTCATCATCTAAAAATGCGATACTATGCACATCGCGACGACGACCATCACCAATACCATTACCAAAGCTATCCCAGCTGGTGCCATTCCACGCAGCAATATTGTTAATTGCGGGATCAAGGGTCGAGGTAAATAAGCCACCAACATACAATTGATCATTGGCCCATTCCAGATCGAGCACCAAACCTGATAATGGGCTACCAACTTGATGCCATTGGCTGCCATCCCAGCGCAATACACCCTGCCATTGGTTATTTTCGTGGGCAAATGTCCCGCCCACATACAAGCCATCAGGGCGCACCAGCATGGTAAGAATCATGCCCTGCACACCAACATCAGTATCTTGCCATTGATTGCCATCCCAACGGGCCAAATGCTGAATCGCTTGCCCATCAATCGTAAAAGCATGCCCACTCGCGAGATACAATTGGTTGTCATAGCTTGCCAACGTAACTGATGTGTGGTAAGAAATCTGGTGGGGCATGGCTGTCCAGGTTGTACCATCCCAAGAGGCTAAACTAACAGGTGCGCCTGCTAAATTAAGTTTGCCATAGGCGTAGAGCTTATTTTGATGCCATGTAATAGCAATCGCTCGGCCTTCGAGATTGCCAATTTGCAGCCATTGGCGGCCATTCCAAGCGGCTACGCCATGGTTATGCATGCCCGAATACAGCGTGTTATTCCATTCCATCGGACGCCGAGGATAATCATTCAAATCAGAGCGATCATAAGAAGCAAATTCATCGCTCCACGTTCCAGCGGTTTGGGGCTGATCAATCGTTTGGGGAATTTGGGGTTGTTGGGCCGCCACTGGCAAGATTAAGCTTAATCCTAAACATAGCCCAACCAAAAACCATCGCTGCATCATCTTCAACTCCCTCGCTTTATAGAAAATCTGGCTGAGCATGGCTTTCAAGCTTAGGCCATCCCAATAAACTAAACCAACAAATATGCTGGTTAAGTTCAGTTTACCATCGGAAAGCTATCCATAAAGAGATTTAGATTGTGGGGAAATCTCTCATGATCGAGGATACCAGCTTAGAATCCAAGCAACAATGGGTCAAAAGGCGTATCAATGGGCTAGCCCCCAATCAAGTCAAAGGTGAGTAAGCGCAGCAAGCATTGCGCTCCAAATTTAAGAGAAACCGCTATAATAAGGGGAGCTTGAACGTGCTGTTGATCGTTGCGCCCAAGAGCAAACTCAAAGCAAGCACAAAATCACAACTGTTGAGGACTATATCCATGGCCGATTCACTCTTTGATCCAGAACGTGACCCCTTTGCAGATATGCGCCAAGCTTTAGAAACTGCGCAACGTGAACGCAAAAATATTTTAGTCGAGCTTGGTGGCGATTGGTGTGTTTGGTGTCATCGCTTAGAGGCCTTTATTAATGCTCACCCACAATTACGCTATTTACGCGACATTCATTATGTCAAAGTAAAAGTTTTGGTGGGCGATGAGCAACAAAAAAATAAGACCTTTTTAGAACACCTGCCAGGTTTTGATGGAGTTCCGCATATTTTTATCTACAATAGTCGCGGCCAATTGCTCTGTTCGCAAGATACCAGCCCACTCGAAGAAGGCGAGAGCTATAACTTTGGGCGGGTGCGCGATTTCCTAAACCGTTGGTCGGAATGGCGGCTTTCGCCCTATGATGCCTTGGCAACCGACGAACTCAAACGCCTGGTTGAACTGCACTATTTTGGCGAACATGCCAACCAAATCACCCCTAGCGCCTAAACTAAGCCCAATTAATTGACGAATGCGAGGGCTTGTTCTACCATGCGCCGCGCAAAGGAGTTTATATGCGTGTGTTGATCCTGGGGGCAAGCGGTCAACTTGGCACTGAGTTAGCCAAAACGTTTGCCGATCATCAATTATTAATGCCGAGCCATCAAGAGCTAGATTTAAGTCAAGCCACTGCGCGGGCGGCCATCAATCAATTAACCCCCGATTTGGTGCTCTTGCCAGCGGCCTTTACCAATGTCGATGGCTGTGCGCTCGATCCAGCGCGGGCTTTTCGCGAAAATACATTAGGTCCAAAATACGCTGCGCTTGCCTGCCGCGACCGCGATATTCCCTTAGTCTATGTCAGCACCAATGAGGTATTTAGCGGCAGCAGCCAGCAAGCCTACAGCGAATACGATCAACCAGCGCCGATTAATGCCTATGGTCGTTCCAAGTGGGGCGGCGAGCAGGCAGTTTTGCAGCATGCACCCAATCTTTTTATCACGCGGGTGGCTTGGTTGTTTGGTGGCCAGCGCAACTTTGTGCGCACGATCGCACGCTTAGGCCGCGAACGCCTGCAAACTGGCGAACCGCTACGTGTCGTGACCGATGAAGTTGGCACACCAACCCATGCAGCCGAAGCAGCTTGGGCAATTCGCCAACTGGTCGATAGCAACATTCCAGGCATCTATCATGTGGTCAATGAAGGTGCTTGCTCACGCCATGAGTTGGCATGTGCGGTCTTAGCAGCGGCAGGCATCGACCTGCCAGTTGAGCCAATTACGTCTGCCGAATTCAGCCGTCCAAGCAGCCCACCGCCATTTTCAGCATTGAGCAACAATGCCGCCGCAGCCATGGGCATTCGTTTGCGCCGCTGGCAAGCAGCGGTAATTGCAGCGGTTGCGGCCATCGACGAGCCAGCTTAAATGAGCCATAGCATCGACATTTTGATTCCGAACTATAACGGAGCTAGCTTATTGGCTGCCTGCCTTGAAAGCTTGCGCCACCAAACCCGCCGCGATTTTCTGATAACGGTGATTGATGATGCCTCACCTGATGGGAGCGTTCCCGCTTTGCAGGCCGCTTATCCCGAGGTCAATTGGCTAATTCAACCCGAAAACCAAGGCTTTGTCGCGGCAGTTAATCGCGGTTTTCAGGCAACCAGTGCGCCTTGGGTTATCTTGCTTAATAATGATACTGAAGTTGAGCCAAACTTTGTTGCAGCATTAATTGATACGCTTGAGCGTTTTCCAACCTATGATTTTGCTGCCGCCAAAATGCTGCTCTACAATCAACCTGACCATTTACATACCACGGGCGATGGCTATAATTGGGATGGCGTGCCCTGGAGTCGCGGGGTTTGGCAAGTTGATCGTGGTCAGTATGATGCAATCAGCGAGGTTTTTGGGCCATGCGCTGGGGCAGCGGCCTACAAACGCACTAGTTTGCAACAACTCGTCAATCAACATGGACACTTGCTTGATCCATTGTTAGTGATGTATTGCGAAGATGTTGATCTCAATTTGCGGGCACGGCGAGCCGGAATGCGCACCCTATTTGTACCTCAAGCGCGGGTGCTGCATCATTTGAGCGCTACTGGTGGCGGAGTACGAGCTAGCTATTATTGTGGGCGTAATTTTATTGTGCTGTGGTTGCGCCATATGCCAGTGCAAGCTTGGCCGTATGCCTTGCCAGCCTTTTTGTGGTCGCAACTGACGATTTTTGGGCAAGCCCTACGCCATTGGCGCGGCGAAGCTGCCCGTGCTCGCTTACGTGGTCAATGGGCTGGTTTGCGGCTCATTCCCCAAATTTGGCGTGAACGAACGTTAGCCACAGCAGAAGCACAGCGGCTGCTTGCTTGGCTTGGACGATAGGAGTCCCCATGGCCCCGTATCTTTCGGTGGTAATTCCAGCCTATAACGAAGCCCGCCGACTACCTCAGACCTTACCTTTAGTCTTGCAATTCCTCAATGCCCAACCATGGTCATGGGAGTTATTAGTGGTTGATGATGGTAGCACTGATCAAACAGTGGCACTGGCAGAGGCTGCTTGTCGTGAGTTCGCCCAAGCCCGCGTGATTCAAAACCCACATCGTGGCAAGGGCTATACTGTGCGCACTGGGATGACTCAAGCGATTGGTGATTATGTGCTTTTCTCCGATGCCGATTTGGCCGTGCCCATGGAAGAATGGCCCAAGCTTGAAGCCAAGCTCCAGCAAGGCTACGAGATTGTGATTGCTTCACGCGAAGGCGCAGGAGCTAGCCGCATTGATGAGCCATTTATGCGCCACTTGATGGGTCGGGTGTTTAATACCATTGTGCGGGTTTTGGGCATTGGTAAATTCCAAGATACCCAATGTGGTTTTAAGGTATTCAGTCGCGAAGCATCGCACGATGTTTTTGGGCGTATGCGGCTGTACGACGATACCACCGAAGCACCTAAGGGTGCGGCAGTTACCGCCTTTGATGTTGAGGTGTTGTATTTGGCCTTGCGGCGTGGCTACCGGATTGCCGAAGTACCCGTAACTTGGCGCTACGGCGAAGAAACCAAAGTCGATAATATCCGCGATTCTTGGCGCAACCTGCGTGATGTGCTCAAAGTACGCTGGAACGCGATCTCCGGCCAGTATCGTGATGTGAAACCTAAGAACATAGAACATAGAGCATAGAAGTAGGGGTTCGGGGGTCGGTTATTGGGGATCGGAAACTGAACGATTAACGCAGAAGTGCAAAGCTTTATGTTGGGAGAAATTTTCACCAAAAAGCTCTGCGTCTCTGCGTTAAATAATTAATATTAGTGAATCTTCGCGCTCTTCGCGGTTAAAGAATTGATTCTGGCCCCTGACCCCTGCCCTCTGGCCCCCGATTAAACTAGCCAATCGTCGTCGTGCGTTCAGGCTCGGGCAGGCGCACCGTAATAAAGAAGGCTGGCAGCAACAAGCCGATCGCGGCAATCATGGCCCAGGTTGGCGAAGTCCAGTCAGCCAAACTACCAATAATTGGATAAAGCACGCCCGACGTACCCCAAGCAAAGCCCATCATCATGGCGCTGGCAGTAGCAATGTGCTGCGGTGCATATTCCTGCGCCGTGACAATCGAGACTGGAATATTAGCCATCACCATTGCACCAACCACCGCCGTCAAGGGGTAATACCACCAATCCAACGGCGATGATAGCACTAAGCCAATAAACAGCGGAATTGTGCTCAAAATACTTGAACGCAACACCACTGTACGCCCAACCCGATCGGAAATTCGCCCGCCAATAATGCCGCCAACCGCTGAGGCAATATTGAAAACCGCCAAAGTTGGGCCAACATGGGCATCAGCCATGGCTTGATCAAAGCGATCGCGCAGCATAAAACCCAACAAGCTGCTATAGGAAACGCTCGAAAGCGAACGCAACACGCTCATAAACCAAAGCCAGCGCAACGGCCCCTGAAAAACGCTGATATAATCGCGCAACGTTTTGGGCTGGCTACGATTTTGGACCGCCGAAGGAATCATAAAAAAGGTCAAAACCCCAACTGCAATCCCTACGGGCAGCAAATAGGGCAAACTCACCAAATCAAACTGGGCAGCAATCAACGGTCCAAAGGCCATGCCAACCGTGCCGCCAGCCGAAAAGATTGAAACAAATAGCCCGCGTTGATGGGGATTCGCACCCATGGCGATATAGGCTGCCCCTGCTGGGTGAAAAATCGCGCTACCCAAACCACCAAGCATAATCAACGCGCCCAACATAAAGAAATTAGGCACATAGCCAATCAAGGTTAGGCCAATCGCCGTCAGCACAGGACCAAACGCCGCCAGCCAGCGCCGATCAATATAATCGCCAACCGCACCAAGCAACGGCTGAAGCATCGAACCAGCAAACGACAAAATTGCCACCAAAATTCCAGTTTGACCAATACTCACCTGATAGGTATCGCGAATGCTTGGCAGCAAGGGCGCTAATAGTGAAGTCCACATATCATTCATGGCATGCGAAAATGTCATCATCACCATGACCGAAAGGCCTGTCAGAGCGACAGCCTGCCCACTTGTCCGCGTTGCCATGAAGCCTCCAAAGCACCTATGAAATTTCCCGCATATTAGGATAAGTATATAGCAGATGCGGAAATTCAGCTAAGGCCTGGCGACCGATTAAGTTACTACAACACGGTAAAATTCCGCTCGTCGGCATACATCACTACCACGGGAGTATTGGCTGGCGGCGGCGGGGTATTGCGCAAATCATTACGAATCTGGCTTTGAGTTTTGCTCATACCAATGCCTTGAGGCGAAACAAATTGATAGTTAATCACTAAATTCCAATCGCCATCGCTATCTTTTTCAAAGCGGGCATTGATAATTTGGCCAGGCAACATTTGGCCGCGCTCGCGCAACGCCTTGGCCAAACGCCATGGCCGCAGCACAAAGAAATATAAGGCTAAACTGCCAAATAAGCCGAATAATACGACAAACCCCAATTGAATCGACACCGAATTCCAGTCGGTCGGGGACTCGGCTTGGCCAAGATCGCGCAGCAGAAAGCCCAATGCTCCACAGCCCACAAACAAAAATGGCAGACTAAACAGCAACATAAACAGCATAAATTTGCCGCTACCATACGGTTTTTGGCGGGTCACCACGGCGGCATTCTTGGGGTCAAGTAAAAACGGCTGCATAATAATTCCTTTGATCAAACGAACCGAGACGTAGTTTAATCGTTATACGCTATGAATATCAAGTTTTTGTTAAGTAGCCGAGCGTAGTACAATGGGCGCGAATATGTGGAGGTGCTATGTACAACCTGACGATTGCGCATCTATACCCTGAGCAAATGAATATCTATGGTGATCGTGGGAATATCATCACCTTACGACAGCGCTGTGCATGGCGTGAGATTACAACAACCCTGATTCCGGTGATGCCAGGCAGCAGCATCGATTGGCAAAGTGTCGATTTGGCTTTTTTTGGCGGGGGTCAAGATAGCGGTCAAGCGTTAATTGCTGCCGATTTTGTTGAACACCAAGCCGAGCCATTACGCCGAGCCGCTGAAACTGGCATGGTGCTGCTGGCAATTTGTGGCGGCTATCAACTGCTCGGCCATTATTTTCTAACTCACACTGGCGAGAAGCTCCCAGGGATTGGCTTGTTGGATGTGCACACCGTTGGCAGCACCCAACGCCTGATTGGCAATTTGCTGATCGAAGCTAATTGGGGAACTGGCCGCCAAACTTTGGTTGGCTTTGAAAATCATAGTGGTGGAACCTTCCTCGGCAAGGGTGTAAAACCGTTGGGTAAGGTGCTCGCAGGCCACGGCAACAATGGCCAAGATGGCAGCGAAGGCGCAGTTTGGCAAAATGTGATTGGCTGCTATATGCATGGCTCATTGCTGCCCAAAAACCCACATTTCGCCGACCACTTGCTGGAGCTAGCCTTGCAACGCCGCCATGGCGCAAGCGCAACCCTCAGCCCACTTGACGATCAGTTGGAGCTAGCCGCACATAACACCATGGTCGAACGCCTTCAACATTAGGCTGTTGATAAAGGATTTTCATGCAACATTTTTACAATAGCGATCTCGGCCAGATTCTTGCGCTTGATCCCAACCAAACCTACGCCGCAATTCCCGTGATTTGTGCCATGCTCGAAATTCCGCATGCGTCGCAGATCAAACGGATCAAAGCCCATGCGACGCTAGCAGCAGGCTTACGTCAACTAAAAGTACCCAACCTTGATGGCGAGGATGAACGTCAAGCCTGTTTGCGGATCGATTTGATTCCATTATGGGCGGCTGGGCTTGATCCCAACAGTGTCAGCGCCGAAGCTGCGCCAATTGTGCAAGCGCTGAGCAGCGAAATGGCCTCAGTACTTTGGCAGAGCTTTCGCCCACAAGCCTTTGAAACCAACGATCAACTATTACCCAATCGCTGGGAGCAAACTCAAGCTGAGGTGGCCTATCGCGGAGCCTTGGCCGTGGCCAACCTTACCCGTGAGCAAATGTTGCTTGAGCGCCAGCTGACCGCCGATGTTGAGGCTCGCGAAATGGGTGGAATGAGCGCCGAAATTGAAGCTAATGCGGTGTTGTTGGCTCGCACCGTTCGGCGAGTAGCGCAGGTGGTTGGTGAACGCTCTCGGCGCAACGAATACCCAGCAATTTTCGATGGCTTATATCGCCAATGGGGCATCACCACCTATCGCCGCATGCCGCATGCTCGGCTCAACGAAGCCCTTGCTTGGCTCGAACGCTGGTATGGCGATGCCCTTGGCGAACCTGAGCCAATGCCCGATATTTAATTGAGGGGTCAGGGATTAGGGGCCAGTTTTACCCACAAAGAACACAAAGGAGACGAAGGATTCAACCCTCTGATCCCTAGCCCCTGACCCCTAGCCCCTAACCTAAAATTCCGCCGACTAAACTGCCGCCATCCATGGTCATAACTGTGCCAGTGGTGAAAGCAGCAGCATCGCTCGCCAGATACAGCGCAGCGGCAGCAACCTCATCGACCGTGCCAATTCGACCTAAGGGCGTGCCAGCCACAATTTTTTGATTCAGATCTTCGTTATCCCACAGGGCCGAGCTAAATTTAGTTTTGATTAGGCCCGGAGCCAAGGCATTGACCCGAATATTGCTTGGGCCTAATTCTTGGGCCAACTGCTTGGTCATGGCAATGACGGCAGCCTTGGAAATACTATAAATGCCCATCGCGGTCGCAGGTTGCAAGCCAGCCACCGAGGCCACATTGATGATCGAGCCACCACCTTGATTTTGCATGGCCTCAGCCGCCGCCTGGATCAACCAAAAGTAGCCTTTCACATTGACTTCATAGGTTTTATCCCATTGGGCTGCATCGGAGTTGAGCAACGGGCCAAAGTGTGGGTTGGTAGCCGCATTATTAACCACAATATCGATGCGACCCCATTCTGCCAAGGTTTGCGCCACTACCGCCTGCACCTGTTCGCGCTTGCCAGTATGACAAGCCATGGCGAGCGCCATACCACCTGCTTGGTTGATACTATCAGCAACGGTTTGCAGGCTCTCCAATTTACGGGCACAAACCACGACTTTGGCTCCGGCTTGGGCGAAATGTTGGGCAATTGCCTCGCCAATTCCACGTGATGCACCGGTTACAATTGCCACCTTGCCACTTAAATCGAATGTCGTCATTGGCATTACTCCTAGTTCAAGGGCGAATACATAGATTGGATAGCAGCTCATGATCGCCTTGGATAATCGATACCTATCTTAGCAAAGATTGGGGTTCGCTTGTTCAAATTGATCAAGTTGGCGTTCCCGTGCCTCGGCCAGCAAGGTTTTGTAATTTGGGCCAGCAGGAATCCCTTGGGCTTGTAGATCACGCCCAGTCAATATGCTAGCAATTGGCCGTAAGTATTGCAGATAATACTTAATTTGGTGTTGAATTGATGTTGCTTGATTACTCGCCCATACCTCGAGCAGTAACGGTTCAAATGGGCTAAGCAAGCGATCAAGTTGGCCTGCCGAGAGCGTGGTTTGGGATAACGTTGCCTCAAATGCCACTAATTGCGGCCATTGCTCAACCATCAAGCGAATCGGTTTGGGCAAACTAAAGCGCTGGGTTTGGGTTTGGGCCGCGCTGGGGGCTAATTGGCTCATCAACAGCAACCACACGATCGCTAATTGCTGATCGGACTGATTGGCAAGCAACGTTTGCGCCTGTTGATTAAGGCTGGCTGACCAACCACCAGAGCCAAATAATTGATTGAGCACACCCCAACTATCAGCCAAACTTAATGCTACTAAGGCACTCGGCTCAGTTAACAACAAACCTAATTCATTCCACAAACGAGCAGGCGTAGTTTGATCAAGCCATGGCAAGGCGTGTTGCAACAATATAGCGGTCTGCGGCTCAAGTTCAAAATTCAAACGCGCAGCAAAGCGAATTGCACGGAGAATGCGGGTTGGATCATTGATAAAACTCAGATCATGCAATACCCGAATCAAACCATGCTGGAGATCAGCATAGCCATGTTGTGGATCAATTAATTCGGTTGGTTGGTTGATCAAGCGTAAAGCCAGACAATTGATCGTAAAATCGCGGCGAGCCAAATCAGCAGCTAAATTGGCAAAACTGACGACTGGCAAGGCCGCAGGTTGAGGGTAATATTCACTGCGGGCTGAAATTAAATCCAAGCTACTATCCTGCCAACTCAGGGTTGCAGTGCCAAAAGGGGGGTGGGTATGCAGTTGATCCGGCCAAACGGCGGCCCAAACCTTGGCCAGCGCGATAGCATCGCCTTCAACCACAACATCAATATCACCAACTGGTCGCTCCAATAACCAATCGCGAACACAACCACCAACCAGATAGCAGGCGCAATTATGAGTATTAGCAGTTTGGATTAACCATTGCAAGCGTTGTTGCAATACAGGGCTTGCTTGGCGCAAAAAAGAATTTAAATCATACAACATTGCACGATCTCAACAAAAATGCCCTCACTCGTATTGAGTGAGGGCATTGTAACCGACAATCGTTTAAGGTTTACGACGAACGGCCAACCAATGGCATGAAGATCTTGAACACTGCTTGAACTGCTTCGATAGCCACAGCTTCAGTGCCGGTATTGCTATCAGCGGCTGAGCTATATTCAAGGTTATTGGTCAAGGTTCCAGCTTGGGTTGCGCGAGCGCGGTAGCTGAACGTGCGCAAGCCTGGTTCGCCAGCACCCAACGAGGTACAAATGGTTGCACCTGCGGTTGGCAAGTTGGCGGCGGTTGAGCTATCACCACTATAGTAGTAGGTGTTGCCAACCGTACCAGTCAAGTTTTCGATCCCAACTGCTACACCGTCAGCGAAGGTGGTCAAGTTGCCAGTGAGCGAACCGTAAACGGTACAGAACTCTGACTCAATGCCATCGGCGCGGGCATAGTTGGTAAAGTTGAGGTTCGAAGTAGGAGCATCAAATTGTTGAGCGTCTTCGTATTCAACTGCAACATACGGTACAGTTGGATCGTTTGGATTGACCCCATCAACAATCAAGATGTAATACTCACCACCACCAGTATCGGTAGCTGAAGTACCATCCAAGTCCAAGTCCGTCCAAAGGCCAGCGTACACCCCGTTAGGAGTTGCTGAGTTTGGCATATCTTGGGCAACATAGTTAGTATTGCCAGATGGAAGCGTTGGGTCGAATTGAATCAGACCGTTGCTCCATGGGCGAACAGCACCATAGTTCACATCATAGGCCCGAACCAGGAACGTGCCTAAGGTGAAGTTTGGTGCAGTTTCGTCACAGCTCGTACTGACAGCAGCACAAATTGCAATCGCGTTGGCATCGGCTGAAACATCGAAGTTATCGAATGCTACGCCACCATCGCGGCTATCGCTGAAGGTATAACCAGTTTCAGCGGCATTGACCAAACCGCTCCAAGTAACCGTGCGGCTTGCAGCGTTGTAGCTAGCGCCAGCAGGCAAGCTGCTCACGTCAACTTCCAAGCCAACTGGCAAGGTGCTGGTTACATAGAAGGTATCGTTCATTGCACTGTAGTTAGAGATTGCCACGGTGTAGGTGACATATTCACCAACATCAACCATGGTATCGCTAACATCAACACTGACTTCTGGTTCCAAGACTTCGAGGGTGAAGGTAGTGCGGCCAATGCTACCTGGGCTAGCTGGGCTGGTGCCAAGGTCGAATTCGCCGAACCAGACATCGCCAGCTTCGAGGCTTGGCTCATCCCAGTGAATATCAACACTGAATGGTTCGCTACCTGAAACGGTGTTTGGACCAACAACATCCCAGTTGCCAAGATTGCTACCAGGGACATAGTAGATATCAACCGTGGTTGAGTCGGGAGCAGCAGGTGAAGCTTGCCAGTTTTGAACAACCACAATGTAGTTGCCAGCAGCAGGGTTGTTGATTGTGACAGTTTCGTAAGCCGATGAGGTTGCTGATTCAGCAACTTGTTCGCCAGCTTGAGGAATGCCGTCGCCGTTAGCATCGCGGACAACAAACAAGTCGATGTCTTCTGAGGCCGTATCGGTGATCTTCGCGACAAACTTGCTTGCGCCAGCAGGAACTTGCAAGGCACGATAGAAGACACCGTTGGTCAAGCTATCGTATGGGTTACCGTTGGTGGTATCGCCAGTGATAACTTCGGTTGCGCGAACACCCTTGGTCAAGCCAAATTCGCGGATGGTCAGGTTGGTCACGTTGAGGGCGCTAAAGCCACCAGCGGTCACCATGCCACTATCGCGGCGGGTGGTTGCTGAAACACTATCGGGCACGCCACCAGCGCTGGCCTTGACGGCAATTGGGAAGTGGACGGCTGGGGCAAGGCTTGCAGCTTCGGTCAAGCGGAATTCGCCAAACTTCCAAACGCCATCGATTGGTTGACCACGAACGTCCGCCTTGATCGTGATCACCTGGGTTCCACCAGCAGGAATGGTGAAGCTGGCTGGAGTTGCAGTTACCGTTACAGGCGAGGTTGAGCCACTAACATTCCAAGTTGCTGCAACGTTCAAGGTGTTCTTGACCGTCCGTGTCCAGGTACATTCGACTGGGCACGATTCGTTAGCAGCACTTGCAATGTTCAAGGTTGCAGGGTTGCCACCAGCTGATGGGTTCGCATTGATGAAGTTTGGAATGGTTTCATCAAGCACCAAACCAGCATTGAATACTTTGGTCAAATCGACACGGCCAGCACCCATGTTGAATGGATCAGCAGCGGTTACGCCATCAGGTTTAACAACGCTGGTCTTAGCAGTCGTCATCAAGGCCGATTTGATTTCAAATGGAGTCCAAGTTGGGTATTTTTGGCGCATCAAAGCGGTCACGCCAGCATTGTGCGGGCTTGACATTGATGTACCGCCAATAACTTGGAACAATTCGCCATCAGCGAAGCCATCATCCCAAACGAATGCGGTATGACCAGCGTTGACATCAACACCGATCAAGGTTACGTCTGGTTTGAGCACGTTCTTGATCGGCGAAGGACCCATTGAGCTAAAGCCGGCCATCTTATCGCCAGCGCCCATAATCTTTACACCACCATCGGCTTGGCCATTGACAGTGCCTGATTGAACATAGGTAATTAGATCGTCACCAGCAGCGCTTTCCAAAGTTGCATTCTTTTCGAGGTGGATACAAACTTTAGTACAGAAGTCAGCGACCAGACCCTCATTATTATTGGCATTAACAAGAATCCCGCCACCAGCACCACCAGCAAATACATTAGAATACTTAAGCACCCGTGCAATTTGTCCGCGGCGACAAATCACGATATCGGTTGCTTGGAAAGTACCAGGCGCATATGCTTCTAAACACAAACTTGGGGCAACTGTTTCGCCTGCTTGGACTGGAGCCAACTTGATTTGACCAGTCACTGAACCTGGGTAGAGTGAAGCACCAACCAGTGGTGATGGAGCTGTGCCCGTGCCACCGCTCAAGTTGGTCACATAGCCTTTGAATTCGCGGGCTTGGGTGCTGGCAGCAACCGTGATCAACCATGGTGAGTTGTGAGCGACGCTACCAACCGTACCAGCGTTACCAGCTGAGGCGCTAACAATCACGCCAGCAGCGTTAGCGTTACGGAATGCAATTTCAACCCCATCAGTCCATGGTGAGTTACCACCACTGATCGAGTAGTTCAACACATCAACGCCGTCAATCAAGGCTTGGTTGATAGCTGAAACTGAGTCGCCACCGTTACAACCGCCGTCATCGCTAATTGCTGGATCTTCTTCCCAACAAACTTTGTAGGCGATGATCCGAGCGCGAGGAGCCACGCCCGAGACGGTGCCGAATGGCGAAGCAGTGCCACCATTACCACCAGCAGTGGTAGCGGTGTGCGTACCGTGGCCATCTTCATCCATTGGTGAATCAACTTCACCGTCATTGGCGATACCGCCACCGTTATACCACCAAGCCCCGATCAGTTTGTCGTTACAAGGGCCAAAGCTATTATCTGGCTGTTGACCTGGAGGCATCGTTGGAGCACAAACGCCTTTGTAGCCACCTGGCCATGCGCTGTAATCGCCACCAACTGGTGATGGATCGCGCAATGATGGGTGAATACCAGTTGAGGTCAAAACACTTGAAGGGTTGTAGATACCGCTATCGATCACCCCAATCACAATGTCTTCACCAGCGTTCGTGCCAGTGCTGCCACCACCAAGGTTTTGCCAAAAACTTGGCGTACCAATGAATTGGTTGCTGCTATCTGTATCGAGTTTTTCAACTTTGGCAATTTCAACTGATGCAACATCAGGGTGGTTGCGCAATATGGTAATCGCTGAAACATCAACATCCAAGAACATCCCGTTCAAGGCGACTTGATAATCAGAAATTTGTTTGATTTGGTTTGATTTGGCTTGGACATCTTTGAGGAAGCTGGCGTGCTGAGCATCAAGATATTTCAAGTAGGCTTGGGATTCAGCCGTCTTGACATCAAGCTTGGTGCGGCCAGTTTGCGCATTGGCGGTAGCCTTCAAACCCTTAACTTCGCCAGCATAGGTTGCCAACGGAGCATCGTGGAATTGAACAATAACTTTAACTTTGCCAGACTTGGGGAAATCACCATACAATGGGGCAATTGTGGGCTTGCTTGAACGATTAGCACTGGCTTGGTTCACCTGAACCGAATCAGTGGCCGTTTCCACAGCGGGCTTGAGGGGTTCTGCCGCCCGTGTGACATTGTTAGCGCTCAAATTGCCCGCTAACATGGTTAACAACGCTAAGACCGTTGCTAAACGAGTGTAACGATGTTTCACTACCAGTTACTCCTTCAGCTATACCGAATTCAGACCTGGGCGAGTTGGGAATACTACGATGAAAATCAACCTCCTTATCGACAGTGCCTTAATTCGCATATCAATCTATAGCCTGAACCAAATCAGCGTTAAACCTGATTTGGCAGATGATTACAGATAAACCCCGTGGCTGAAAGTTGTACAACCTCATTTGGGGAGAACTCGAAATATCACGCTCCGATGGCTCTCAAATGGTATAAAAAAGCGGTACTTAATGGTGATTGCTGATATGCTGCGCTTTATTATAACACAGTCTCATTGGCATGATGAAATGATTAAGGGGGGATTATTAGGGTAATTGTAGTTTCTGTAGTTGCCCGATCAGCCAGCAACATTAAATCAGTACAGTGACTCCTCACGATGAACTGACGAACGGATATGGTTATTCAGTTTCGAGTTGATCACACGGGATATTGACATCATAGAAATTCTGCAGATAGGTGACACCAAACAGCATCCGTGTAGGTTCCTCGCTGTTTCCACTCCCAATCACGAGTATATACATCCCCGGTTCAAGGTCGGGAAGCGTCCAGTCATACTGCTGTGCGGGATCGCTGGCCCGAAGTACCGTCGCAGTAGGAGGAGTCCAGACAAAGCGTTGCGGTGCATCGGTATACAGCGGACCTTTCACAATGAATGAGAGCTGTGCAAGATGAAGATTTAAGGTACCTGCTTGCAACGTCAGCCGGATAGTGATTGATTCATGCAGATCGAAACAGTTCTTTGGAAGATAAACGTTGGCAGTATCACTAAAGTGAGCGCCCTCTTGGGCAAGGCGATAGGTAATTGCTTGGGCTGTTGGATCAGGTTGGTTTGGCCCACATGCCGCCAAAACCAGAACCAACACGCCAAGAATCGAGCACATGTAACGTTCCACACATAATCCTTGTAAGCCGAGTCTCAGCAAGCCGCCAAATATTGCCATCTAACAGCTATGCATGAGTTGATGAGCCTGAACGAATGAGTCATATATTAATTGATTAGCACATCAATGAATCCCTTTCACACATAATGATTATGGTGTGATTGAGATGGTGGAGAGATTTTGCCAAGCAGGGAATGATTAGGGGAAATAGTGCAGTTTCTCTTACATCTCGCTGACGATTATATAACATCCACGGCTACTCTGTCGAGGGGATTTGATGATTTATGCCCTCACCTCTAGCCCCATCCTTATCAAGGATTGGTTGTATAACAAAGGCATGATGAATGTGTGATTGATTTTCATGCCCTCACCCCCTAGCCCCCTCTCCCGCACGCGAGCGAGGGGGAACTACTCAGCAGAAAGCCCCTCGCTCACCGCAGTGGGAGAGGGGTTGGGGTGAGGGAATGCAGTCCATCCTAAAAATCCACCATCTGCTCCCGCCCAGCGAGCGAAAGAGGAACCACAAAACTAACAGCCCCTCGCTCACCGCAGTGGGAGAGGGGTTGGGGTGAGGGCATGACACCCCTAGCCTAACTCGCCAAAAGAGCTGTTCCTTGGCACAAAATGCCGTGTTATGATTAACCTAAACCATTGCGAAATGTGATGATTTAATCAGGTTTTAGGAGTGTACTATGGCCCCTGTAAAAGTTGTCTTACCAAATGGCCTTCGAATTTATACCGATGAAATGCCCCATACCCATTCAGTCTCGATGGGTATTTTTACCCAAGTTGGCTCGCGCTATGAGAATGCTCGCCTGACGGGAATTTCGCATTTTTTAGAGCATATGTTTTTTAAGGGCACTACCAAATATCCCACTGCCAAGGATTTGAGCGAGGCAATTGAGGGCATTGGTGGTTATATCAATGCTTCTACATCATATGATACAACTTGTTATTATTGTAAAGTTGCCAATATTCACACCGAACGCGGCATTGATGTGTTAACTGATATGCTCAATGCTGCCTTGTTCGATCCAAAAGAAGTTGAAAAAGAACGTGGTGTGATTCAAGAAGAAATTAAAATGTCGCTCGATGTGCCCGCTCAATGGGTGCATCAATTGCTCGATGAATTAATGTGGGGCGATCAGCCACTTGGCCGTGATATCGCTGGCACACTCGAAAGCGTTGGAGCCTTTACCCGCGAAGATTTGTTGAATTATCGCGATCAGCATTATGTTGCAGGTAATACGGTGATTTCATTGGCCGGCAATTTTAATAGCACCGAAATTGTCGATCGCCTCACGAGCTTATTTAGCAATTATCGCGTGCTTGATGTACCCAAACCAATCACTACCAATAGTTTTGGCACAGCTCCAGTCGTGCATCTTTTAAATAAACCAACCGAACAAACCAATTTTGTGCTCGGTCTCAAATCGTTTGGTTATGGCGATAGCGATCGCTGGGCGCTCAGCGTGCTCGACAGCATCCTTGGCGGCGGCATGTCCTCACGTTTGTTCCAAGAAATTCGCGAAGAACGCGGCTTAGCCTATAGCGTCGGCTCCTACACTGCTGAATATGATGACGCTGGCAAGTGGATTGTCTATGGCGGGGTTGAGGTCAGCAAAGCGGTCGATGCGATTGCAGCGGTCGTCGAAGAACTGCGCAAATTGCGCGATCATGGGGTGACTGCCGCCGAGTTGCACCGGATCAAAGAGCAAGTTAAGGGCGGAATGTTGCTTGGACTGGAAGATACTTGGTCGGTGGCCAATCGCAATGCTCGCCACGAACTGCGCTATGGCGAAGTGATTCCGGTTGAGCAAATTGTGGCTTGGATCGAAGCGGTCACACTCGAAGATATTCAGCGCGTGGCTCAACGCCTAATTCGCCCAGATAACTTATACTTAGCAATCATCGGCCCGCATGCCGAGGCCGCTGAATTTGAACAAGCTATCGCGTTATAGCCATTCGCCGCGAGATGCTGGTTGGCAACGTAGCCAGCCAGCCGCATATTGCAAGCATAAGGAGAACACCGCGTGAGCCGTTTTGATGAAATGCGCATTTTTAGTGGAACGGGCAACCCAACCCTAGCGCAGGCGATCAGCTCGTACATTGGCATTCGCCACGGTGAACTGAGTATCCATACGTTTCCTAATGAAAATATTTTTGTCAAAATCGAAGAAAGCGTCCGCGAACAAGATGTGTTCGTGGTGCAATCATTAGGTGCTCCGCTTAACCATTTGATTATGGAAATGTTGATTATGCTCGATGCCTTCAAGCGGGCTTCGGCTGGTCGCATTACCGCTGTGATTCCTTACCTCGCCTATAGCCGCACCGATAAAAAAGACCAACCACGTGTGCCAATCACTGCCCGTTTACTAGCCGATTTGATCGTCGCTGCTGGCGCTCAACGGGTGCTGACCCTCGATTTGCATGCTGGCCAAGTTCAAGGCTTTTTCAGCGTTCCAGTCGATGAAATGAGCACCATGCACTTGCTGACCAACGAGGTCAAATCGTGGGGCTTGGAAAATGGCATCATCGTTTCGCCTGGCTTGGGTTTTGCCAAAAAAGCCCGCAACTTTGCTGAAGCGGTCGATATGCCCTTGGCCTTGGTCGAAAAACGCCGCATCAATCACCAGGATGGTACAGTTGGTCACTTGGCAATTTTGGGCGATGTAGCTGATCACGATTGTGTGATCGTCGATGATGAAGTGGCAACTGGCCATACCATGGTGCGGGTTTCAGAGTTGTTGATGGAACGCGGCGCACGCTCAGTTCGCGCTTGCTGTATCCATCCCTTGCTCTACGGCGATTCGGTTGAACGGATCAAGCGCAGCCCGATCGAGCGCTTTGTTACCACCGATACAATCACCTTGCCACCGGAAAAACGCTGGCCAGCCTTGGTGGTCAAATCGGTTGCCCCACTCTTGGGCGAGGTCATTCAGCGTATCCACACTGGGATTTCGGTTGGAGCAATGTTCCCAGCTGGGCCACAAATTGGCCGCTGGTAGATTAATACCCAAATAAACAACATAACCCGAAGATTTAGCTAAGTTGCACGATCTTCGGGTTATTTAAACTGGCATAAGGATATTGGCGATGCTTGATTCGATTGATGTTTTGGTGATTGGTGGTGGCGCAACCGGCACTGGGGTTTTGCGCGATTTGGCGATGCGTGGCTTGAGTTGCGTTTTGGTCGAGCGCCGCGATCTGGCCGATGGCACAACTGGCCGTTACCATGGCTTGCTGCATTCAGGCGCACGCTACATTGGCCGCGACCGTGAAGCCGCCCGCGATTGCGCAATTGAAAACCAGATTTTGCGCCGTATCATTCCGCATTGCATCGAGGATACCAGCGGTTACTTCGTTTCAACGCCCCAAGATCCCAAGCGCTATGCCGAAGAATTTTTAGGTTTGTGCTTTGCTGCTGGCGTGCCAGCCCAACAAGTGCGGGTTAGCAGCCTTTTGCAACGTGAGCCAGCCCTCAATCGTGGGATTTCGCATGCCTTTGAGGTTGCCGATGGTTCGGCTGATGCCTTTTTGACGGTTGAAGCGAATGTACGCTCAGCTCGGGAGTATGGAGGGCAGACCTTACTCTATCACGAAGTGATTGATTTAATCGTTGAGGCTGGCACAGTGGTTGGCGCTCGCTTGCGCAACACCCTGACTGGCGCGGAATTTAATCTGACTTGTCGTTATGTGGTCAATGCTGCTGGGGCATGGGCTGGCCGAATTGCCGCCATGGCTGGAGTTTCAGTCGATATCGTGGCAGGCAAAGGCGTGATGGTGGCTTTCAATCATCGCTTGGTCAACAGCGTGATCAATCGCTGTAAGCAGCCAGGTGATGGCGACATTATTGTGCCAGTGCGCACAGTTTGTGTGGCTGGAACCACCGACGAAAGCGTGCCCGACCCCGATGATCGTTCGATGCTGGCCCATGAAATTGCTACGGTTTTAGATGAAGGTGAGATTCTCATTCCCGGCTTATCTCAAGCCCGCATGCTACGAGCTTGGGCTGGCGTGCGCCCACTCTACCGCGAGCAAGCCACCACCGAAGATCGCGATCTTAGCCGCGATTTTAAAGTTCTTGATCATACGCAACGCGATGGGGTGGCAGGAATTATTTCAATTGTAGGCGGCAAATATACAACCTACCGCATGATGGCCGAACGTACAGTCGATCTGGTTGCCAAATATCTACAAAACACCAGCGCCTGTCGCACTGCTGAGGAAGTCATTCCAGCCCCCGATCAACGCCGTTTATTTACGGTTGGTGCGCCATTGGCAACAATTGAAGCCGAACAAAGCTATGGCGATTTAATTTGCGAATGCGAATTGGTTACCCGCCAACGCTTGCTCGATGCCTGGCAAGCAGGCGCAACCAGCATCGACGATTTACGCCGCGATACACGCATCGGCATGGGGCCGTGCCAAGGTGGTTTTTGCACGATGCGCACCGCCGCCCTCGCCTACGAAGCCCAAGTTGCCGATCAACAGCAAAGTGTCGAGGCAATTGAGCACTTTTTGCAAGAACGTTGGCGCGGTATACAGCCAATTCTCTGGGGCGATCAATTACGTCAAGCACGGCTCGACGAGCAAATTTACCTTAATCTATTAAATGTGCAGCCTGAGGATGCCCCATAATGCGTCGGCAACTCGCGGGTTGGCAACAATCGGCCCGCCAGCTTAAACAACAGCTACGGGTATTATTGTTGGCATGGCGTGATCGGCGTGTGCCGTGGTATGCCAAAGCCCTAGCAATTTGCACCTTGGGCTATGCTTTTAGCCCAATCGACCTAATTCCCGATTTTATTCCGGTGTTAGGCTATTTAGACGACCTTTTGATTTTGCCACTCGGCATTATGTTAACAATCAAACTCATTCCTAGCGTCGTTTGGCAAGAATATACAATCAAGGCCCAGCAAACTCCAGCCCAAACCAAGCCAGTTAGTTATATCAGTGCAGGCCTGATTATTGGGCTATGGCTTGGAGCAGCATGGTGGGCGTTTAATCTGCTACGCTAAACCATAAATTCAATCAAAAGGCGCTTCATTAATCAAACCTGTAATGCTATACTAGGGAAATACTGACCAAAGTACTAAACCAATGAGGGAAGAACAATGCAAATAGCCGCATTATTGACCGAGGCTCGTCATGCCTTGAGTGTAGGAGATCGCGCCAAAGCCAAGCAATTAGCTTCACAAGCCTTGCGACTTGATAGCAAGCATATCGAAACATGGCTTTTACTGGCTGATTTAGTCGAAGTTCCCGCGCAAAAACGCGATTGCTTTCAACGAATTTTGGCCATCGATCCAACGAATCCAATTGCCAAACAAGCACTGAACCAACTTGATGCGCCAGCCCCAGTTGCTGCCGCCAGCTTTGAATTACCCAAATCGGCGTGGTTTGGCAACAAATCAGCTGAGCCAGAACTAACCGCCCAAGTTGGTGGGCCGATCGCAACCTCAACATTACCAAAAAACTCGCCTAGCGGCATTCGGCCATTGGCGCAGGCCCAAACACCGTCGTTGGTCGAGTTGAGCAACACACCTGCAATACCAACTGGCTATGTTCAGCCAACTCAGCCTGCCTATAACCAGCCAAATTATGCCCAACCCAACCAAGCCTTCATCCCGCCAGTAGCCAATTATGGCCAAGCTCAACCGCAATATGGCCAAGTGGTCTACCCCCATGTGGAGCCAAGTGGCGTAGCCAAATTCTTGAAATGGCTGGTTTTTGCGGTATTCGGTTTAATGGTAGTCTGTTTTGGAATTAGCGTTCTCAGCGATTTAGGCAAAGAACCACCGCCAACACCCAAAGTTAGCGCCCAAGATCGCACAACAGCGATGTTGAACGATATTGTCAAAATGTCAACAAACCCTCAATCATACGGGGTTGATGGGGCTAAACTGACTGCAGAACCATTGGTTAAAACCTACTTTGCCGCAAAATATCGTAGGAATCCTCGAATTTATGCTGAAGATATGATTGGTGGGCTTAAGGAGGGCGCAGGCGATGATATCCAAACAATTCTTCCGCTGATTGCCCAAGCCTATGTTACGCCGATTCAATATTCGGTGATTTCTGAAGTTAAAGATCAAAAAATTCGGCTTAAAATTATTTCTGGTGATATGGTTATTGTTGTCAAGAACAACCAGTTCGTAACCAATCCACTTAATGAGATGTACGATATTGTAACGTTGATCAATGAAGATGGGATTTGGTATGTTGATGATATACAATATAATTAAATCCCTACTCCGCCCCAATGCTGTGGCTGGTATACTTAAGCGAGAGAGTCGAAGGCCATTCTTTGTGCGGAGGCTTAGAACCCATGGACGCAACAGCCGATATTGGCTTAATCGGGTTGGCCGTAATGGGCCAAAACTTGGTTTTGAACATGAACGACCACGGTTTTGTGGTCGCTGTCTATAATCGCACCACTAGCAAGGTCGATCAATTTTTGGCTAACGAGGCTCAAGGCACCAATGTTGTCGGGGCACATTCGTTAGAAGAATTGGTCGGCAAACTCAAGCGCCCACGCCGCGTGATGTTGATGATTCAGGCTGGAAGCGCGGTTGATGCCACAATCGATCAATTAGTGCCCTTGCTCGAACCAGGCGATATTATCATTGATGGTGGGAATTCGCTGTTTACCGATAGCAACCGCCGAACCGCTGATCTCGAAGCCAAAGGCTTGTTGTTCATTGGCACAGGGGTTTCTGGTGGCGAAGAAGGTGCACGCCATGGGCCATCGATTATGCCTGGTGGTTCGCCTGCCGCATGGCCGCATGTGCAGCCAATTTTCCAAGCCATCGCAGCCAAAGTTGATGATGGCTCGCCTTGTTGCGATTGGGTTGGCGAGGGCGGTGCAGGCCACTTCGTCAAGATGGTACATAACGGCATCGAATATGGCGACATGCAATTGATCGGCGAAACCTACGATGTCATGCGCTCGTTGGGCTTGAGCGCCGACGAGATGAGCAGCGTGTTTGGCGAATGGAACGCGGGTAAACTCGATTCATATCTGATCGAGATTACCCGCGATATTTTGGCCTTCCGCGATAGCGATGGCGCACCCTTGGTCGATAAGATTTTGGATAGCGCTGGTCAAAAAGGCACAGGCAAATGGACGGTCGTTTCCGCTTTGGATAATGGCATTCCGCTGACCTTGATCGGCGAAGCAGTGTTTAGCCGCTTTTTGTCAGCACTCAAAGATGAACGGGTGCACGCCGCCAGCGTAATCAGTGGACCAGTCGATCAGCCAAGCGTTGATCGTGCAGCCTTGGTTAACGATCTACGCGATGCCTTGTATGCTGCCAAAATTGTTTCATATACCCAAGGCTATATGTTGATGCGAGCCGCTGCTAAGGAACAAGGCTGGAATCTCAATTATGGCGGGATTGCCTTGATGTGGCGTGGTGGCTGTATCATTCGCTCGGCCTTCTTGGGCAAAATCGAGGAAGCCTACCGCAATAACCCCGAATTGGTGAACTTGTTGCTCGACCCCTATTTCAGCAACGAAGTGCAGCAATCGCAAGCAGCATGGCGACGGGTAATTGCTCACGCAGTGCTGGCAGGCATTCCAGTGCCAGCCTTATCGAGTGCCCTGGCCTTCTTCGATGGCTACCGCACGGGCAATTTGCCAGCCAACCTGTTGCAAGCCCAACGCGATTACTTCGGTGCTCACACCTACGAGCGCATCGATGCCGAACGTGGCAAGTTCTTCCACACCAACTGGACAGGCAAAGGCGGTACGACAACTGCTGGCACTTACCAAGCCTGATACAAGGATGAAGGATGAGGAATGAAGGATGAAAACTCCGTTGGTCTCAATGAATATTTAAAATCAATCGAGATGGAGGGATGAATATTCAGTTTCAAGCAGCTAAGGCTGTGTCATTCATCCCTCATCCTTCATAATTCATCCTTCGATATGCATAGCCTGTTAGGATTAGCCAAATTCAGCCATTGATCGAGAAAGGCCTGCCCAACACTTGGTTGAGCAGGCCTTTTGGTTGAGAGTAATCGAAAGTTACTTGAGGCTTTCGGCAATCTTGGTGGCTTGTTCGCCATCGATGTTGCCAGTAATCACGAAGGTCACATCGCCTTCTTGCCAGGTCAACACCACACCAACATTCCCACGGCCTTCGATCAAGGTGCCTTGAACGCCACGGACGGTTACTTCAGTGCCGCCACGTTGAATCTTCGCATCTGGATCATCACCTTTGGCTTGAACCAATGTCCATTCCAAGTCAGTGCCAGCGTAGGTTTGAATTACGGTGGTGGCTTTGGCAAGGGTCAGCAATTGAACATCGCTCAAGCTTGTGCCCAAGGTTTCGCTGGGAGCCAACAGTTCGAAGCCTGCTTGCGTCTTGGCTTCGTCCAAGGTCAAATCGGTAGCTGGAGCAGCTTGTTCCATTTCCTTGATCATATCGGCGATCTTGACGATTTCGGCATTAGCTGGTGGCTGAGCGCTGAAAATTGCCAGATCGATGCCTTTATTGATTTCAAGGGTTTCAGCGGCAAAGCTGACGTTGCCCATATCTTTCGCATCAAGCACAAACTTGACTGGCATCCAGTTGGTATCTTCTAGCCAAACGTTGATATCAACCAACAAATCGATTGGCAATTGTTGTTGGGCATCTGATTTTGGCGCAATGCTAACTTTGTAAGTATTGAAACCGGCAACTTCTTCTTCGCCCAAAATCGTAATCGTCAAGGCATCCAAGCCTTTTTCAACTACACCTTGCAATTGGCCGAGCATTTCGGTTTGATCCATGCGACCGCGACCGCCTTGGCCTTGCTCTTCGTCTTGTTGGCCTTGTCCCATTTGCGATTCGCTCAACTCAGCGGCAGTGCCAACATAAGCTTTATTTTCAGCAGGATCATAGAACCAGCCTTGAGTACCATCAGTCACGACTTCAGCGCCAACCATCTTGGCATCGTTGGCATCAAGAATTTTCGCGCGGAAGGCTTTGATTTCGTTGCCTTCAGCATCTTTGTTGCCAGTTTTGCTCGACCAAACTTCGGCCTTGATAAAGCCAGTCGCTTGATCTGAGGTGTAATCGACGCGCATAATTGCATGAACATTGTTGGTATTGGCTTGGCCTTCCCGAATTTTGGTAACGATGTTTTCAGCCGTGATATCTTCTTGACCACAGCCTGCTAACACCATTGTTAACACGAGCATCAAGCTCCACATTCGCTTGAACATTTGATTCCTCCTAGCAGTATTGAACGGTTTTATAGTAGCACGGCCCCTGGTTACAAACTAGGTCAGCGATGTAATAAAATGATGAACAGCTATTAACTCACCAAAGCCATGCCCCAATCAAACTGACAGCCCAGAGACAAAACCAAATCAAGCTGGCCTGGGTCATTTTGGCACTCGTCGCCCGATCAAGCTCTAAGCCTGGAATAGCTGGCCGCAGGAGTTGGGTCATTAAATTAAACACGCTCCAAGCAACAATCAATAATTGGGCTAAGCGCAAAACCGCCAACCATGGCTCACCCCACCAAACACCGAGCAAGCCCACACCAATCCCTGCAATTAGTAGCAAACTACTACGCCAAAGCATGGCACTCAACAAAGCCAAATAGGTTGTTCGCCCCAAGGTTTCGTGCTGAATGCGGCTTTGGTTGTTTAATAATAACCACCATGCTGGCAGTTGAATAATTGCAATAATCAGCCCCAGTTGTAGCACCACGCCAATCGCTTGCACCAAGCTTTGCTGGGCTAAATTGGGGGCACGCAATAACAACATATGCACCGCCACCAAACCTGACCAAAGCCCAATATAGCCCCAAGTCGTGCGTTGATGGCCTTGCAATACCTCTTGCACTGATCCCGATTCAATCATCGATTCGGGGCGTGGACGCGGCATAGCCACATTGCGAGCACGCGGTCGCGGCTTGGTTGGCTGTTTTGGCGCGGCTGGGGTTTCCAGTGGCTCGGTTTGGCTAGCAATTGGCGGGGTTGGCGTTTCCAGTGGCTTGGTTTGGTTGCGAAAACGCTGCTCAGCAAGCTCAGCAAAATCTTCCAAAGCTGAAAGTGCTAGCTGATTGGCTGGATTAATCGTCAGCACCCGATCCAAGCAGTAGCGCATTTTATCGGCAGAATCAACCACGCCGCTCAGCCAGAGCCATGCTTGCTCGTGGTTGGGGTCGCGTTGCACAATGTTGCTCAACAATTTTCGCGCTTGTTCAGTATTACCTTGATTGGCCGCCGCTTTGGCTGAGCGCAATAATTCGTCAATCGATTGTTCGGTCATGCTACTTCCTCAATATTAACAAGCCTATTTTAACCGAGGTTGGTAGCACAACGCACAAGCATCAAGGCTGTATAATGGTAGCAACCACTGATCAACGCTATCAATGGCTGCATTTGTCGTGAATGATGCAAGCATTCGCCTGCATCGCTAGTGCGGAGTGTCAACGGTGACCTACTTCGACTCTTTGTTAATTGCCAATCGGGGCGAAATTGCGGTGCGGGTAATTCGGGCTTGTCGCTCGTTGGGCATCGAAGCAATCGTGGTTTATTCCGATGCCGACGCACGCGCCTTGCATGTGCGCGAGGCTGATCGAGCGATTCGCATCGGCCCAGCTGCCGCCGCTCAATCGTATTTGAATATCGAAGCAGTGCTAGCTGCTGCTCAACAAACTGGAGCGCAGGCGATTCACCCAGGTTATGGCTTTCTCTCAGAAAATGCCAATTTTGCCCGTGCTTGTAGTAAGGCCGGAATTGCCTTCATCGGCCCACCCGCCGAAGCAATCGAGGCGATGGGTTCGAAAAGCGCCGCCAAACGCCTCGCCGAATCGGTGGGCGTGCCAACTGTGCCTGGCTATAACGGCGATGACCAAAGTGAACAACGCTTGTTGGCCGAAGCCGAACGGATTGGCTTTCCACTCCTAATCAAGGCTTCAGCTGGTGGCGGCGGCAAAGGGATGCGCAGCGTGCATCGGCTTACTGAATTTTCGGCGGCTTTGGCAGCAGCGCAGCGTGAAGCTCTCGCCGCCTTTGGCGATCAGCATGTTTTGCTCGAAAAGCTGATCGAACGCCCACGCCATATTGAGTTTCAAATCCTCGGCGATCAACATGGCACTATGCTACATCTGGGCGAACGTGAATGTTCAATTCAACGCCGCCATCAAAAAGTGCTCGAAGAATCGCCCTCAATCGCCTTAACCTCAGAATTACGCGCTACGATGGGCGCAGCGGCTGTGCGTTTGGCTCAAGCCGTTAATTATTACAATGCTGGCACCCAAGAGTTTATGCTCGATACCAATGGTGAGTTTTATTTCCTCGAAATGAACACCCGCCTACAAGTTGAACACCCCGTGACTGAGTTGGTGACAGGCTTGGATTTGGTGCAGTTGCAAATTGCCATCGCCGCCGGCCAGCGTTTGCCCTTTGATCAAGCGGATATCCAGCAAACTGGCCATGCAATTGAAGTGCGGTTGTATGCGGAAGATCCAGTGCAAATGTTGCCTTCAATTGGCCAACTCACCAGTTACACACCGCCCGAAGGCCCAGGCATTCGACTGGATACTGGGGTTACAGTTGGCGATCATGTCACGATCAATTATGATCCAATGCTGGCCAAGTTGATTGTATGGGATGAGCAGCGCGAGCAAGCAATTGCCCGTTTGCGTTATGCCTTGCAACATTTCGCGGTTGCTGGAGTTACCACCAACATTCCGTTGTTGCAGGCGATTATCAACACACCAGCCTACCATACCGGAGCCACCACCACCGATTTTCTGCAAACCTATGCAATTAGCGAGCAATTGCAACAGCGCCAATTGCCGCCCAATTTGGCTTTAGCAGCCAGAGCGTTGTTTGATTTAGAGCCTGATCCTGATGCAACGTTGGTTGGCGACCCTTGGAATGTACCATGGCGGGCGGCCCACATGCCGCATCAACTGCGCTACCAAACCAACGATCAAATTGTGCCGATCAAAGCTCAGCCACAAGCGCCCCAAGCATGGCTGGTAACGATTAATGACGAGCAACTTGAGATTGTAGTTTTGCGTCGCCATCTTAATCGCATGGTTGTGCGGGTTGCCGATCGAATTTATCAATGCCAACTTGAGCAGGATAGCTTAGTTTGGCAAGGGGTCGGCTATCAGATTCAGCCTGCTGCCGCTCCCAGCCTCGACCAAAATAATGGACACAAAGGCGATGCCAGCCTTGAAGCGCCCATGCCCGGCACAATTATCAAACTACTAGTAGCCGAAGGCGAGCAAGTCAGTGCAGGCCAACCATTGCTGATTATGGAAGCCATGAAAATGGAGCACACCGTGACCGCGCCCTACGCTGGCACTGTCGCCAAACTGCCCTACCACCAAGGCCAACAAGTCAGCGGTGGAGTGGCGCTAGCCGAGATTACGGCAGAGTAAATATTGCCACAACAATATAAGGGAACGATAACCTTAAATGATTATCGTTCCCTTATATTTTTAAGCTTGATAATTCGTTTATCTCCGTTATACTGTAACTGCCTGACACCCATAAATACACAATCCCTCACCCCCGTCCCCTCTCCCACTGCGGCGGGCGAGGGGTGTTACAACTTTTATAGAGATGGTTCCCCCTCGCTCGCTTGGCGGGAGAGGGGGCTAGGGGGTGAGGGCGCAAAACTCTACAGCTACTAAAACGTTGGAGGCTCCCCATGAATCCCAACAATCCACAAATCTCGAATACTATTAATGGAAGCACTATTAATGGCGGCAACGTTGCAATCGGCAATCAAGGAAGCATCACCCAAAATAATGTAAATCATCTAAATAGTAATGAAAATATTGCTGTGTTTGGTAAATTATCAATTTATATTAAAAATAATAAACCATATCAAGATCTTGATCTTTATATTTCTTTCAGTTGCATAGCTTCAATATTTGAAGATAAAACAGGATTTACATCAAGTTATACTTTGTTTACTGGTTTTCTATATCTTAATGCACATGGATTCCCATATTGTGAATTAAATTATTCATATCATTTCCCTCAAGAAGATAGAAATTTATTAAGAAAAATATTTAATTATCTTATAGAAAATCTTGAAAATTCAGGTTTTTATTTTAATGAAGAAAAACAATCAAAATTATTAGATACAATAATTACACCTCTATCATTTGATTTTATACAAGAATTTATTAAACCTCAAAAAATTCATATTGGGATATATATAAAGATAATATATCCATCAATAAATCAAGTACACTAATACTAATAATATATCAGTAGAATCTTATAGTATTGATTTAAATAAAAAATTACTCAATGATTCAATTAAATACAGTCCCAATAATGACAAATATAATACAAGCACTAAAGAACCAATTAGTGCATATTGGTCAATCCCCATTATCTTCCTTATGATAGCAGCAATGATCATATGCTTTCAATTATTTAAGTTTCAATAATTACAGCAACCATATTGGAAATAAAAAAGCAATAAACTCTAGCAGTGCTCGTTTTGTGGCTAGCCAAAGCCCGAACCAACAGCTATACTAGCGCCAAGCGTCTGGATTGAACGGAGGTTGCAACGATGGCCTTAACCTTTCAAACCGCCCCACGCATTTCGCAAGCAGAGTTTCGGCGTGTACTCGAACGTGGCACAGAGCTTGGTCGCTCGCCCGTCGCCCCTTTCGCCGATGAGTGCTATCAAATTATTGTTGGCTATGGCTTAGATCCAGCAGTAGCACTCGGGTTTTTCGCCCACGAATCGCAATTTGGCCTTGATGGTGTTTCAACCAAAAGCCTCAATTGGGGCAATGTGCGCACGCCCTACGATCCCAAACGGGCCGCCGGAACCGTGCAAAGCGCTAGCGGTCATGGCGAATTCGTCTGTTTTCGCTCGTGGCAGGATGGGTTGCGCGATTGGTGTGAGCGGATTCTCAATCGCTATATCAAAGAACGTGGCCTAACTACGGTCGATGCGGCGATTCCGGTCTATGCCCCTTCATCCGATGGCAACAACGAAAAAGCCTATATCCAGCATGTTGAGCGATTGGTAACTCGTTGGCAGGCGGAAGATCCGCAGCCGGTGGTAGTTTCGACAGGAGGTCCAAGCGTGGCTGAATTACAAGATGCCTTGATGGTAGCAGCGTTCGAGGCGGTTGGCGCAACCTATCATCCCGAGTGGGCTTTTCATCAATATGCAATGAACGAGGCCAAGGCTGGACGCTTTCTTGGCTCACCACTCGGCGAAAGCAAACGGATCACAGTTGGCGGTCAGCAATTTTCGGTGCAAGTCTTTGCACTCGATACGCTTTACACGCCGATTGGCAACCCCGAGAGCAGCACCAACTGGAGCGATATTCGACGGCTCAGCGCTTTGCTCAAGTAAGCTAGAAGTTGGCAATCAAATGCAGCGCAAAGGTCATCAGATCAGGCACAATCAAATCGGGGGTATGCTGCGAGGCTTCGGTGGTGGCTTGCGGTCGTTTGACCCAGGCCGCCCGTAAGCCTGCCAACTGCGCACCTTGCACATCGCGAAACAGATTATCGCCAATATACCAAGGCTGGTTGGCCGGAGTTTCGACTTGAGCCAGAGCATGGGCAAACAAACGCGGGTCGGGCTTGCGATAGGCATAATCCGAAGAAATGACAATTGGGTCGAAATAGTCCAGAATTTCTAACTCAGCTAATTCGGCCAGTGCAATCACTCGCTGCGCATCGGAGACGATCCCAAGTCGATAGTGTTGGCGTAATATTCGCAAGGCCTCTTTTGTATCGGGGAAAAGCCGTAGATGCTTGATGCTCAAGACTCGCAATAATTGGGTGATACTGACAGCCTCAGCTGGATCAAGCCCAAGTTCAGCGAGCAACTCAGCCCAAACTGCCTCAGTTTGCCATTCGGGGTAGGCTTCGTGGGCTGGCAAATTGGCTTGCATCGCCGCAAAATAGCGCTTATGTAAACTCTCAGCACTACAAACCACGCCACGATAGCGCAACCACTGCGCCAAGTGTTGCCACAACGCTGGTTGATGCTCGTCGGTATGCACATCAACCAGCGTGCCATAAATATCAAACAAAACTAGCGGACGACCAGACATGCCTGTGCCTCCGCGACCAACCGTTGGCGATATTCCCAGCTAAACCATTCGTTGCGAGCGATCCGCAGCAAATAGCAACCCATATAAAATTGGCCACGTTGAGTAAAGGCGGCAAATTCCTCTTGATCAAAATCGCTCAACAAGCCATAACGATCATAAACCCGACGGATTAACCACTCGGCAGCGGTTGGATCGCCTGTGACATTGAAGAAGGCATGCTTCAATTCAGCCACCATACAACCAATATCAATCGCTGGATCATCGTGGCGGGATCGCTCCCAATCGATTAATGCAAGTTCTTCCGGAGCAGTAAAGAGCATGTTCGCCGGGGTTGCATCGCCATGAATCATCGAGCGCAGGCCTTGATGCAACATATCGCTGGCTTGCCAATGCACTTGGAGCATGCGTAAATTGGCCAACGCTGCATGATTGAGCAATTCTTGTTCACGCAATTGACGCAACAATTTTTCCCAATATTCCCAAGCATTGGTCACATCGATTTTATCGGTGGTGGCGGTGCGGCGGTGCAAGGTGGCCAACCAACCAGTAATCGTATTGACATAGGCCATCAATGGGCCAAGATTGCGGGTTTGCAGGGTGGTTTCGAGAATTGTGCCCCAGCTTTGGCCTGGCAGCCATTCAGTGATCAACAGCAGGCGCTCAGGGTCGGTCGCCAGTGGGCGTGGCACCAAATAGGGGGCTTGGGCAAAACCAAGCGCATGCAATTGCGCCAGCGTCGTGGCTTCACGGTTCAACAACGTGCGTGAGTAGGTCGGCAAAAAGCGACGGCCATCTAGGCCAGTTTTATGCTCAAACGACTTAATCACCACGTGCACGCCGCTATGGGCTTCATGCACACGTTGCACGCTGGGAGTATTCATAATTGGTTCGACATTGAACGTTGGATGTAGCGTGAAAATCCCTAAACTTGGCAGGGCTTGATCACGTAGCGCAGGAAATGCGCGATGATCTGAGAGCAGCATGATCGTCATCGTTCGCCCGCTCCTTCCTTATATACGAGTTCCACCACCATCGGTTGGGCGGCTCACATTGCCGCTAGTGGGGAATGGCTAGAATGTAATTGTAATGATTTATACCATTAACAAACATCATGTATTCCTTCACCCCCAGCCCCTCTCCCACTGCGGTGGGCGAGGGGAGCACTGTTGGAGCGGTTCCCCCTCGCCTCGCATGCGGGAGAGGGGGTCAGGGGGTGAGGGGAAGCATTGCGTTGCCAAGACAATAAATCATTACATATAGCACCTAACTAGCAAAAGTGTCGCTGATTGCAGCCTATTCAGCAATGGTTGAATAGTCCTTGCTTCCTCACAGATAGTTAGGCCTTTTTAATTTGTGTAAACGTTTACAAATACTAACATAGCTAGCTAGTATTGTTAATCACAGTCAAGGGAGTAGAAATAGGTGATTCGTGATACTACACTGAGGTGATTAACAATCCCCTGTAGGAGTTATTAATCACCTCGCTTGACCTCAATTAACATTAACAAAAACTAACTATTAGACCAAGATCAGGAGTTTAAATGTGATTTCTCTCGCGAGGCAGTTTATTCGACCGCGCCGTGCAATTTATTGGCTGATTTACGGGCAATCAGTTGTAATGGCACGAGTTCTGTAAAGAGAAAACGAAAACTTCCGCAGCGTTCAAGCATTTGGGGGCCGTAGAGTGCCAGCACCCAGCGCCAATAGGCTGATAAACCATGTTGCTCGCCATTACGAACCTCGCCGCCTCGCGCAATAAAATCATCGGTCAATGAAGTTAATACGCTGTTGGCTTCTGGCTCGCTTGCCGCAAGTTTTTGCAACCAATGACGATAAAACTTGCGCCATGGATTATCGTTTTGTTGCCACCATGCTAAGCGTTCGCTTGGCATGTTTGGTGCTGTAGCTTCTTGCCACGCTTGCTGGTAACTATGAGCAATAACCAACGGTTGTTGAATGCCCAAGCCGCCAGCGGTGATTGGCCAATGAAACCAACCTTCGGGCAAGCTAACGCTGTTGTTCAAACGCTGGTGAATCAAATCGCCCACATAGGCGACCATGCTGCCTTGTTGAATGATTTGTTGACCATAGCGCCATAAGGTTGTACGCACCTGCTCGCGATGGCTGGCCCCAAGGTTAACCCGCAGGCCAATCGCTTGGCAAAGATAGGTACAAGCGCCATTATACACCTCAATTTTATTAAGAATTGCAGGGGTATTGGTGATCGTCTGAGCAGTTTGGTTAATATATTCGCCAATCAGACTATGATCAAGTTGCCATGTGCCTTGAGCATCAAGCGTCAAAAAGAGCCAATGTGGTGCTTGTTGTGGTAATTCGCTGGGTAATTGCCCATTAATTGCCATTGCACCAGTTTTTTGCTCGTTCAGATTGAGGCCACAACTCACACACCAGGTTTGCAGTGCTCGCCAAGCTTTGCGCATTTCCTCAGGATCAGTGGCGATAATCGTTAGATCATCGACGAAGCGCACGATTTGCACATGAGCATGCAACTCAAGATATTGCTCCATCAAACGCAACACCAACTCGCCTAAAATGTCTGAAATTGGACGATGATTGGGGATACCAACCTGCTGCTGGGTTGCTTGCTGATTGACTTGCAACGGCACTGCCATATATTCAGCAAAAAAGCCGATTTGTTGCTCACTCAAGCCCATGCGCTGCAAAACATTCAGCACAAATTGCTGATTGAGCGACGGATAATAATCGCGGAAATCGGTTTTGAGCACATACATGGCTTGATCGGGCGTGGCGTGTAAGCCAAGCTGAATTTCGGCGTTGATCAAACGTAATGCAACTTCGAGATTATGCTCATAATTGCCATCATACTCAGCCAATTGGCTCCATTGCTGCAAACGCTCAATTTCCGCCGCCCGACTGGCAAAAATCGAATTAGGATTACCATACAGTTCAAGTTGCTCAGCAGCATCGAGCGTGAGCGGGCGGCGCAAGGTGTGCCACAAATTAACGCTTTTGGAAACTGCATAGCTTTCGGCAATCAGCTTATTCAAATCGCGATCATAGCCGCGATCTTGGGCGATGCGCTTGAGTTTTTTCAGGGGCAAGCTGCTGTTAACCCGACAAAATTTGGCAAAATAATCTTGCCAATGCTCGGCAACGACATGATGCAAACAGGCGGTCAGTAAATCTTCTTGCAAAAATAAGCGCCATTTGGTACGGGCATACTGAGCAACCGCCGTAACTCCCGCCTTAGGCCAGTGCCAATCGGCCAACTGGGCCCGCACAATCATCAAGGCATCGGCCAATTCTTTGCGCATAATTGTGTCGCCTAAAATCTGGCGAGCCTCGGCCCGAGTAGCAGCGCTATAAAAACTATCTTTGGCAATCCGCCGCAAAATCGCGCAAAGCGTGTCGCTATCAATTTCATCAGGCTCAGTTTGCAGCGCTTTGTTCAATTCGTTGCGGGTTTCAGGCTCAAATTGATTATGAAACACTGCATCGAGCACCGTCGCATGTTTGGTCTCGGTACTCGGCTGATTAATCTGGGTAACAAGGCTTTGGGCTTGCTCAGGGTAGCTCGCCGCTACTTCAGCATGATCAAGCCATTCTTGAAATAATGCGCCAAAAATCGAGACTAATTCGGCTCGTAGTTGTCCGCTAGCTAATTCGCGCTCTAGCTCAGCCGACCACCAAGCGGTCAATTCGCTGCTCGCAGGCGTAGCCGGATCGCTCAGTAAACGCATGTTGGTGATGCTTGGGTGCAGCGGCTGTTTGGCAAAAGTTAGCTGCTGGAGCTGCTCGTGGAGCAGATTGATCCGAGCGTGGGGTTCTTCAATTGTAGCTAAACGTTGGCTAATTTCAGCATAGGTTGCAAGGGCTTGCTCGCGTTGCAAGCCCAGCTCGCGCAATTTAATCGCAGTTACCAATTGTTCACTTGCAGTTAACATCAGTGCCTCCAGCGTGGAGCACCTTCTGCTAGCTTTTGTGCATCAACTCGCTCAATGCGGCGAAACTTTGGGAACGTTCGGCAAAAACATAGTGCACAGGCAAAACCGTAATCCCCGTTGAGCCAATCGAACGCAAATGATCGATGGCTGGCAAAATGTTGGCGCTATCGACGACCAACGAGACTGCGTACCAGCCTTCACCACCATCGCGGCTCCAAACTGGCGAAACAGTTGGGCCTTGCAAGCCCGCCAAAGCTGCATGGGCCACGACCCTTGCGCCAACATCAGCGACATCCGAGCCTGGCACGTTGGCAATCAACGAAACATAGGTTTTGGCGCGATGGCGAGCTTCGATCAGCTCTAAAATCGATTGAACAACCCGTTGTTTTTGCGAACTTTCCCGTAGCGACCGTCGGTTGGCGATTAATGCAGCTTGCGCTTGCAGAATCGTGCCTCCTTGAATCATTTTGAGATGATTATCGCGTAGGGTTGTCCCAGTGGCTGTCAAATCGGCGATGATATCGGCATATCCCAACGAAGGCGCGGCCTCGGTTGCCCCTTGCGAGTCGATCAGCGCAAAAACATTGATGCCTTGCTGATGACACCATTGGCGCACCAAATTGGGAAACTTGGTGGCGATCCGCAATTGGCGGCCAGCACGGGCATACTCCGCCGCCAAATCGGCCACATCACGCCACGAGGTTACGTCAATCCAATGATCAGGCACAGCCAGCACTAAATCGCAGTAGCCAAAGCCCAAATCTTTATAGACCACCACTAAATCATCGCTCTCGCCGCCCAGTTCCTCGACCAAATCATAGCCACTTACGCCCAAATCAATCGAGCCATCGGCGACTTTTTCGACAATATCGGGAGCACGATGCAACAAGACTTCAACTTCGGGCAGCGCTTTAATCGAAGCCGTGTAGCGACGCGGATTAGGCCGTGAGACTTTCAGGCCACAGCTTTCAAAAAAGCGAAACGTATCATCAGCAAGAGCGCCTTTGGAAGGCACAGCAAAACGTAGCATTAGCGCGTTATCTCCACAGTCCATTCAGCAGTTACGTCGGGCAGATTCAAACGACGCACCTGCATTTCGATCTTCCAGCGCCCAACCAAGCTTAGCGCTCCTGAGGTCGCGGTAAAACGTCCATCAGCAGCAGGTTCGAGCATTGCCACTTGTTGGCCAGCTTCGAGATCAAGCGATTCAAAGCGTAAGCGTACTCGATCTGGGCGAATTACGCCATTCGCATCGCGGACGGTTGCACTAAATTGACGCTCACCAGGCCGATTATCATCAGTATCGAGGGTCATAGTTAAATCTTCACGCTGGGCTGTTAGATAAAGCGGCTGAGCGATACGCGGGGTTGGTGTTGGCAAGGTTGGTCGGGCAGTGCCACCAGCGCTGGGAGCGGCTTTGACTGGATGCGGCGTTTGGGTCAAGGCACTAGCAACCAGAATCACCCCGATCGCCAAAGCACTTTCCAAGCCCAAAGTCAGGCCAATTTTGACGACGGTTGTTTGATCTTTGGCGGCTTGCAGGCGTGGATTAAGCTTACGCCAATGCCAAAAGCCCAGCAGTAACGCCGCCAACATCACCGCCAACTTGATCAACAAGGTCTGGCCGTAGCGCGATTCCCACAAGCCTGCCAAGGTTGGCAATTGGTCAAAGGTACGCATCGTGCCAGTCAAGACAACCATCGCAATGCTAAACAAGGCCAACGGGCTAAATCGGGCAATCAGCCATGCCAAGGCACTGTTGCGTAAGGCAGCTTCTGTTTTGCGCAACACCCAAGCACTCAAAGCCATGCCAATCAAGCCACCAAACCAAACCGCCGCCGTCAGCATATGCAGCCAATCTGAGGCTACAGGCGTGATTGGATCGTCGATGTTGGCCGCTGCATGGCCGCTCATACTGAAGGTCAAGAGGCTTAAACTTGCCAAAGCCAAAGCGGCATAGCCCATTGGTTTTTGGTAAGCAGCCAAGAACGTCAGCGGAATTAACAGCGTAATCGCAACCAAGCGAATCAAAGCCAACACGCCCCAACGGCTAATCGCCATCGAGGAAAGCACATCGGCATATTGAATTGATGCCAAACTACCATCGCCAAAATCGCTGGCGCGTACCACAAATTCCCAAACCGAGCCAATCAACAACAAAACTAAACTCAATTGAGTCAGCCAAATCGTTGGCCGAACCAGCAAAGGCAAGCGCGATTCAGGATTATGTTGAATTGCAGGCAAGAGCAAAATCAACAACCACGCTAAACCGCCAATTGCCCCTAAGCCGCCAGTTAAGGCGATTGAACGCCCGCTGACCACGCCCCAATTTAAGCTAGCATCGGCAGTTGCGCTAACTTCGACCGAGGGCGCAGTCGGAGCAACTCCAGTGCCAATGCTAAACAACAACGAGCCAGCCGAACGATGACCATCAGCGGTCGAAAGCACTTTGTAAATTAAAGTATATTCACCAGGCCGCAGCTCAGCAGGCAAGGCCACCTGCATACTATCGGCAGCGGGAAACTGGGTTTGCGGCAGGCCAATTGGCTGCGATTGCTCATTGTAAAGCGTTAGTGAGCTATAACTACGATCAAGCGGCTCACTAAATCGCAATACAACCTCGGCAGGTGCAACATCAAGCACTGCCCCATCAACAATGCTGCTCTCGATAACCAAGGCATGGGCTGCCGCCACACTTGGCCATAAACACAGCACAAATAGAGCTACAACTAAAATCCGCTTCATAGCTAGTGTTCCTTAAGTATAGTAGGGTCGGGGCTAGGTTTTAAAGATCCCTCACCCCCGTCCCCTCTCCCACTGCGGCGAGCGAGGGGCGTTCCACCGGTCATGATACGGTGCTTCCCCCTCGCTCGCTGGGCGGGAGAGGGGGCTAGGGGGGGAGGGCATCCAAGCAATTATTAACATCATATACAATGCCAATTATTGGATAGATCTACTAAAAAAAGCGTGCTAGGCCTAAACCTAGCACGCTTAATCACTCAAAATCCTAGTTTAGGCACGAACTGAGCGGCGGCGCAAGGCCACGCCAGCAACCATAAAGATGATGATTGCAGCCACAAGCATGCCAAGATTAAAGCCATTGCTGCCAGTTGCTGGCAAGCCTGGGTTGTGCTGATCGGATTCGGGAGGAGTTACTGGCAGAGCAGCATCGCCCACAGCAAAGCCAATTGAGCCAGTTACTTCGTGACCATCGCTACCAACAACCGACCAGCTAACGGTATAGCTGCCTGTGCCAACTCCCGATTTCAATGAAACCCGCATGGTTTTGCGCTCAAGATCAGCCAAATCGACTCGGCCATCGCCTGTATCAACCACTGTGCCATTGGCATCGGTAACGCTTAATTTCAAGCCTTCGGATTCCAATTCGTCGTTGAAGGTCAGCACAACTTCGCTCGGAGCAGTTGCCAATTTCGAGCCATCGGCGGGCGTTGAACTAACCAATTTGGAGTGAGCCGAGCTAACCCCAGGCTGAGCAAAAATAATCACCAAGGCCAATACTGCAATTAAACGTTTCATTATGTAAATCCCTGATTGCAGCAGATCACAACGATCTGCCAAAGAATGCAAAAACCGATTAAGCGAATGAGATTAAGCATTACAACCAAGGATACGTGGGGGCGGGGCAAGTGGCCGTTCGATCCAAGAACGCCCAAGGTAGCCTAATTCGCGGTAAATCCAACGGGCAATTCGGATTGAGCCAAGCAAAATCACCAAGGCTATCAAAGCCAATGGCACTTCATGGCCTTGCTCCAGCACGCCTGAGGTAAACGGCGCTGGTTGGAAATGTTGAAAATCATCAATCACAACTGGAATTTGAGTTTGGTGATGATGATGCCCGTGATGGGCAATTAATGGATTATCGGCTTGAATCACGGCACAATAGACAATACAAGCCAAGGCAATCCCATGAGTGAGGATCAAGCCACATAGGCTGCCAGCGATCGGCAGCCATGCCTGTTTGTTAGTTAATTTGTGCCAGTGTTGCTTCATGAAATTATTGCATCAAGGTCGGCGTTGGCCCCGGCGAGATCAAACATAATTGGCGTTGCTCGGATAGTTTACCCGGCCCCCACCATGCTTTCACTCGGGCGATGATCGTAATTATTTCTTCTTCGCTGAGCTGCGAGCCAAAGGCCGGCATTGAATTTTTACCATCACGAATCAGCGAAATCAATTCCCAATCGGGGTGTGAATAGGCATGCATACCATCGTTGAGTGCTGGAAACGGCCCCATGCCCTCGCCGCTTTGGCCATGGCAGTTGGCACAATATTGGCCAAATAAGGCCTGACCACTGGCCAATTTTTCGCCAAACGCTGGCTCGATATAGGGTACGGTTGGTTCGCCTAAAGTTAGCGTTGCTTGTTGAGCAGCCTCACCACAAGCAATTAAACTAGGGATTCCAAGTGTCAACAACAGGGCAATCAGCCGCCACCGATTGAGTTTATGTTGCATGGGCATCCGACTCCATCGCCGCCTTACGCAGCATGCGATTGCGCAACGCTGCCAAGGTAATTAAGATTGTTAGCACAATGATAGGTGCCAAGTAGAGAATTACATTTAGCCAGCGCATAATGCCACCAGCAACATTCACAGTTGTGCGAAATTCTTGGGTTTGGCCCGCCTCACTGAAGCTCATCAGAAATTGCCAATCGCCACTGCTCGAAAAATCGAGGTCATGCGAACCATAAATTGCATCTTCTGGGCGACTTTCGGGCGCAGGCAGGTAGCGAAATTCTTGACCATCAGGATCAATCAATACCAATGAAATCGCTTCGACTGGCAACGCGGCATAATCGGTGCTGTTGCGCACCGCAATACTCGCATCGCCACGGCCAACGCTCATGGGCGCAGGAGCCAAGGAGACGACCACAAAATATTGATTACGGGTTTCATTGATGATGTAATTGCCGCCATGAGCCGCTGCTAGATCTGTCCACCACAAACTAGCCAGCACCACCCAACAAACCATGAAACATAGGCGTTTCAGCATAGAGTGTATCACAATCTTTGGCCGGATAGTGTGGTAGTTTCTTAACCAACTGTCTCAACAATTCGCACTGCCCCACCATCATCGACCAACTGATCCAAGCGAATCGACAAAACTTTGGAAGCTCCATCAGGATTCATAGTTACGCCATACAAGGTTGAAGCCGCTTCCACAGTACCACGGTTATGCGTCACCAAGACAAACTGGGTCTGTTGACTCATCTCGATTAATTGTTCACGAAGTCGCACAACATTGGCTTCGTCCAAGGCTGCGTCAACTTCGTCCATCACACAAAACGGCGTAGGATTAACTTTCAACAAGGCCACCAACAGCGCCACGGCGGTCAACGAACGTTCGCCCCCAGAGAGCAACGAGAGCGGTTGGCGGCGTTTGCCTGGTGGTTGGGCAATAATATCAATGCCACTTTCGCTGCTATTAGGGTCGTTCAAAATCAACTGAGCCGTACCACCACCAAACAAACGGGTAAAGGCTAAGCTAAATTCCTCGGCCACGGCGCTAAATGTTTGGGCAAAACGGCTATTCATGGCCGTTTCAAGCTCATTAATCAACTCGCGCAAACCATCAGCCGCTTGGCGAATATCGCTGACTTGGCCCGTTAAGAATTGATTGCGTTCACCAAGTTCAGCATATTCTTGCGGTGCAAGCGGGTTAATCGTGCCCATTCGCCGCAGTTTATTGCGCAACTGATCAATTTGCTCGTTCAAGGCTTGGGCTGATAATTCAGCCTCTTCAGCCTCAGGCGTTTGGCTCAAATCCAATTGCTCAATATCAATGTTCTCTTCGGCGCAACGTTCCCACACATGGTCACGGCGGGTGTTGGCCGTTGCCAATTGGCTTTCAGCCCGGCTAAGGCTAGCTTGCGCTTGAACAAAGGCCTGCGAGGCTGTCCGTTCTTGCTGTTCAGCTTGTTGCAATGTCAAAGTAGCCTGATTCAAGCGTTCGAGCAGCGGGGCTTGCTCAGCATAAGCGGCCTCACGTTGCAGATGAGCTTGCTGACGGCGTTCAGCCACAATCACGCTTTGGGCTTCAGCCAAGGCCAATTGTTCAGCCAACTCGTGCTGACGTTGCTGATCCTCACGGCTACGCCGCGCCAAACCATCAATCACCTGTTGCTGATCGCGTTGGGCACGCTGGGTCGCCTGCAAGGTTGCATCGCTGGAAACAATCGCTGCCCGCGCTGCGGCAACCCGCTCCTCGCTAGCCCGACTAGCTGCCGCTGCGGTTTCGGCTTGCTCACGGGCAACAGCAACCAAATGCTCATGTTCAGCAACATGGGTTTGCGCCTGCTCAATTGCCGCTTGGCTGGCGGCAAGTTGCTCGGCAAGGCTGGCTTGCTCTTGTTGAACATTGTTGCTGCGCAGTTGTTGCCATTGTTGCTCTTGCTCAATTTGTTGTAGGCCACGTTGGCGTTGCGCCAAACTATCGCGAGCTTTTTCCATGGTGGTCCGGTTGCTGCGGCGGGCTTGCTCGGCTTCGCGTAGCATTTTCTCAGCATTGCCAATTGCCGCGATCGCCAGTTTGAGCTGTTGTTCGTGCTCGGCAAGTTGTTGTTGAGCGGCCTCAAGTTGGGCGGGCAATTCGCGCAATTCACGTTCGCGGCGCAACGTACCAGCCTCACGAGTTTTCGCGCCACCAGTCATCGACCCAGATGAGCCAACTTGTTCACCGCCAAGCGTCACAATCGTCCAAGCACCATCGAGTTCAGCTAAAATTCGCCGTGCCGTGGCTAAGTCTTCGACCACAATTGTGCGCCCAAGCAGGTGCTGCACTGCCCGTTCATAGGACTCGGCATAGTTCACCAACTCGCTAGCTAAACCTAAAACTCCTTGACCTTGGGGAATGCGGCTCGGGCGGGGCGTGCGCAACGTATCAAGTGGCAAAAAGGTGGCGCGGCCTGCATCAGTGCGTTTGAGTTCAGCAATTGCGGCTTCGGCAGCTTCCCAATTGGGCACGATAATATTTTGCAAGCGTGCGCCCAAAGCCACTTCCAAAGCGGTTTCGAGTTCGGCAGGCACTTCGATCACGCTGGCAACCACGGCAAATTGCTGTTGCTGCTTTTCGGCCCATTGCAAAGCTGCGCGAACGCCAGTAAACATGCCCGATCCGGCAGCGGCAGTGCGGCGCAAGGCATCCAAGCGACTATGCAAGGCATCGGCTTCACGGCGGGCGTAGGCTACAGCTTCTTCCTGCTCGCGGCGCAGATTGCGTGCTTCCAACAAGCTTTTTTGGGCAGCCTCTTCATTGGCTTGGGCTTGGTTAAATTCAATTTCGGCCTGTTGATACAGCTGTTGGGCTTGGTCTAGATTGGTTTGGGCTTGCTGAATGCGCGTTTGGCTAGCGGTAAGTTGCTGTTGATTGGTGGTTAATTCATTGGCTAACACTTGCCAACGCTCTTGCTGCAATTTGGCCCGTTGCTGAGCCTCGTTCAGGGCTTTGGTTGCTTGCAAAGCAACTTCTTGGGCTTGTTTGAGCGCTTGATCAGCTTCGCGGCGGGCGGCAATCGTAGCCTGTTCCCCAGCCTCAATTGTGGTTAAAGCTTGGCGCTGCGCAATCAAGGCCGCTTGAGCTTGGCTAGCCTGTTCAGCTAATTCTACCGCCCGCGCTTGGGCTTGGGTTTGCTCTTGTTCTAAACTTTGTTGACGCTCGTGAGCTTCAGCGCGACGGGTGCTCAGCGCTTGTTGACGCTCGCGCAGCACCGCCCATTCACGCTCCACGGCTTCCCATTCACGTTCAAATTGGGCCAATTGCTGGTGTTGTTGCTCAACCAATTGCTGCTGCTCATCACGCTGCTGGCGTAATTCACCAAGTTGTTGCTCAGCTTGAACCTGGCCAACTTGGGCTTGAGCTAACACTTTTTCGGCCTCAGTAAAGGCAGTTTCAGCTTGGGCAACCAAACTTTGGGAGGCCTGCCACTGGCGGCGATAGGCAATCAGCAAGGCTTGCTGCAAGGCGGTTTCGATTTCATGAACCTGCTCAGCCTCACGCGCTTGGCGGCGCAGCACCTTCAAACGTGGCTCGATCTCAGCCAAGGTATCCAAAATGCGGCCCAAATTGTCTTCGGTTTGCTTGAGTCGCCGTTCGGCCTCAGCGCGTTTGCTGACCGAAAGGCTAATCGCGGCGGCATCTTCAAATAAGCTGCGACGCTCCTCAGGACGTAAGGTCAAGGCAGCATCAACCAAACCTTGGTTGATCAGGGTATAACTCGAAGCCAAGGGCGATGTGGCTTCTTGAATATCGCGCAAACGCACTTTATTTTTATTCAAGAAATATTCATTCTCGCCAGAGCGAAACGAGCGGCGGGTGATTGTGACTTCGTTGAAATCGAGCGGCAAGGTGCGATCAGTATTATCGATTGTCAGAGCAACTTCGGCCATACCTTGGGCGGCACGTTTGCCACCGCCGCTGTAAATCAGATCTTCGGTGCGGCGACAGCGCAAAGCTGAGAAACTTTGTTCGCCCAGCACCCAACGAATCGCATCGGTGACATTTGATTTGCCTGAGCCATTTGGCCCAACAATCGCCGTCACTCCCAGCGGAAACTCAATCACTGTGCGATTAGCAAAGGTTTTAAATCCCTGAATTTCAAGTCGTTTGAGATACATTCAAAGCCCTACTTTATGCTGCGGTGGTGAGCAATTGGTGATGCATGGTCACATAGGTTGGCTCAGGATAGCCTTGATGGCTGTGGTATTCAGTAATGATATAGCCCAATTGTTGATACATGGCGATCAAATTGGGCAAGGCTAGGCGCACGCCGATCTTAATAATCTGGCAACCTTCGGCTTGGGCAATTGCTTCAACCGCAAGAATGAGCTGTTTGGCCAAACCTTGGCCACGATAGGCGGGCAACACCGACAAGCGCCCCAAATAGAGCGTATCACTGCCACGCCGCTCGTAGAGTACACAGGCGATTAATTGATTGTGCGCTTCGACGACCAAGACCCCGCCATCGCCCATGCGAGCACGAAAACTCTCAACTGTTTCCCAGCCAACACTAGAGGGCGGATCGAGGATGGTTTCATATTCAACAAAGGCTTGGCGAATGATCTCCAAAGCTTGGCTATGTTCATCAACAGTTGCTTCACGAATCTGCATCGAACTCCCTCAACACAACGGACTGGTGGTCGTGACTGGCGCATATTATACCTGTATCAGGTAGCTTGGATGCAACGCTAAAACAAAAAACTCAAGGGTTGAGCCTTGAGTTGATTTGGTGGAGGTGAGGGGGATCGAACCCCTTACCTTCGCAATGCCATTGCGACGCTCTACCAAGTGAGCTACACCCCCGTATCGATTTAGTTACACCAAGCAAGTTGGTGGAGGCGAGGGGACTCGAACCCCTTACCTCGACAGTGCGATTGTCGCGCTCTACCAGGTGAGCTACGCCCCCGCTTGTCGGTGTTGTGTGTTTGTTCACAACGCGGACGATTATAGCACAGGCAGCATGGGCTGTCAAATTTGGCGAAAGCAACTGTTGAAACCACCAAGGAGTAATGCTCTTTTTCTTTTTAACCACGAAGAGCACGAAGAGCACGAAGTTGCTTTAGCCACGAATTCCACAAATTTCACGAATGTTGCTTTTATCAAAACCTATTGCCAATTCCCTGAACCCTAGCCCCTGACCGCTCTCAAGTTAGCAATCATGCGATAAAAATGGTGCGTTTCTCATTTAACCTACACTTTATCCTTTGGTTACATACATTCATCCTTCGTGTTCTTCGTGCCCTTCGTGGTTAAAAAAACCCCGCTCCTATCAATTCAATTGTAGGAGCGGGGTTTAATTTGAATAAGTCTATTTATGGCGTAACGCTACAGGCAACACCATTCAAGCTGAAAGCAGTTGGTTTAGTATTCGTGCCACTGAAGCTCGCTTGCATGCCAAAGCTGGCGGTTGCCCCAGTTCCTAGGTAGCCATTCCAGTTGACGTTGGTCACATTAACCGCTTGACCAGCTTGGCTCACGTTGCCATTCCACAAATTGCTAATAAATTGATTACCTGAGTAAGTCCAAGCAAGGTTCCAGCCGTTAATCGCCGCACCGTTGTTTTTGATCACAACATCGGCGGTGAAGCCAGTTGGCCATTGGTTAGAAATTGTATAGGTCACTTGGCAACTTGAGTTGGTTTGGGTTGGAACAATCGGCGTGCTGGTTGGCACTGGGGTTGCCGTTGCTGGCCGTGGCGTGGCGGTTGGCACAATTGGCGTAGCCGTGGCAGTTGGGCCAATCGGGGTGGCCGTGGCCGGAATTGGCGTAGCCGTCGCTGGTCGTGGCGTGGCCGTGGCCGGAATTGGGGTCGCAGTTGCTGGAATTGGTGTAGCCGTCGGTGGGGTTACCGAGCCAGCTTTTTCATCCAAGTAAGCAGCTACCCAAGCCAATGGTGCATTCCAGTTGATTGTAATTTCGTTGGTTGACCACGATTCGATATGATCAACAAAACATTTTTGGGCTTTGCAACCAGGCAAACCAATGCTTTGGGCATAGGGATCTTGCAATGCCGAGTTGGGACCGCCCGAAACTGCGCCAGCTGGTGGGCGGGGAAAGCCGCTATTGGCCTGGAAGGCCCAAAAACGGTGATGGGGATTTTGCAATGGATTTTCGCCATAACCTGTTACATACGATTTATCCATGGCATTACGGCCCAGTAAATAATCCATGCCTTGGCTCATCGCATTGAGATAGCTCACATTGCCAGTAAAATCGTGGGCTAAGCCCAAAATAATCCCATTATTCAAGACAAACGAGTTGGAACCCCACGGGTAGCCAGTGCTGGTTGAATTAAATGGTGTGCCATAACCTTGGCCAGTCGTATTATTGGCAAACACGGTGGCTGCACTAATCACGGCATTGCGCACGCCCGCCAGTTCGCTGCTGTTGAAGCCGCTAGGTACAACAGCCAACGAAATTGTACCAAGTGCCTCGGTCGTGCCCCACGTCATAGCTGGCTCGCGGCTGCTGTAATCGCTCGGTACATCTTGGTAGTAGCTTGAGCTTTGCAAATAGCTCTTGTATTCGGCTTTGCCAGTCGTGATGTAGAGTTCGCTGGCGGCCCAATAAAATTCATCGCCAACCTGCGGATCGCCATACGAACCGCCACCAGTTCCATCACTATCCAAGGCGATTACGTTGGGGTTGGCTCGCGCCGCTGCCCAAGCGGTTTCGGCTGCACTCAACAAACGTGCTGAGTAGCTAGGATCAATGAATCGCCAGATCCGCGAACCTTGAGCAGCAGTTGCCGCCAAGTTCAAGGTTGCAGCGGTGCTTGGTGGTCGCAATACCCGATCTTGCGAATCTTGGTCGGGGCGTAGTGGAATGCCCGTCCAGTTTGCATCGTGCATTTTGTGATGCACCATACCAGCTCGTGGCTGGCCAGCAGGCACTTGCATGCGCAACATAAAATCCAATTCCCAACGCGCTTCGTCGAGCAAATCGGCTACACCATTGCTATTTTCGGGGATACTCATGCGGCCATCGCCAAAATCGGCTGCCGACGAACCTAAATATTGGTTGCGCTCATATTGATTGAGCAGTGTCCAGACCGAAATCCCACCGTTGACTACATACTTGCCATGATCGCCAGCATCGTACCAGCCGCCAACCACATTCAGCGAATAGCTACAGCCAGTGCCAGGCGCACACGGCACGTTGGTATCACCACGGTTGGGAGCGATGCCAACATGGCCAGCAGGGCGGGTCAGATCATTACGCCCAGCATAGGGCATGGTAATCGCAATTCCGCTGCGATTATGGTAGAAATAGGCTAAGGCATCATATTTTAATTGGCGATACACAGTCGCGCTAATATCAAATTGATGGCTCAAATTGCCTGCCGCTGCCAACGTAAAGCTGCTGCCAGTGCCAGTGTAGCCCGAAAAATCGATGATATGAATCGTATCGCCAGAGCTTGCATCGTAGCCAAAAACCGTGGTATTGCCTGAAAGCACCGTCGTGCCTGAGCTATTGCGCAGTTGCCATGCTACAGGCGAGTTACTGCCATTGACCAAACTTGCACGTTTAATCGCATTGGGCAAATAACCATGTTGGTTGACCCGAATCAGCGAGGAAGCTGCCACAGCAGCGGCGGGGAGATTAGCTGGAGTCGTATTGCGGGATTCGTGTTGGACAACCCCAAACACTGAGGAGATGTTCCCAAAAGCTACACTTGCCGTCAGCGCAACCGTACTACAGGCTGCGATCAGCGTGCGCGATCGTTTCCGCCGTTGGAAATGAACAGTCATTGGTCGATCCTTTTTGGGCTATTGCAACAGCACAATTACCTGCTGCAACAGTTCACAATAATTAAGGAGAGCAGTATTTGGGATCGGTTTCAATCTAGGATGAAGATTGCTCAGCTAGCAGTCGCAGCAAAACGCTTTTAATTGCAACAACTATTTGAGATCGTTCCCAAATTATTGCAGCAAATATTAAATGATTTTTACAACTATGTCAATGCCCTAGCGCTAGAATAGCTAAATCATGCTATACCCAAATTGTGATATGGATTGTTAAACCAATGTAATCGATCAAACGCTTTTGCACCATATTCCTTAAAAATCATTGACTTTTGTTTAAGAAAACTTTATAATTCCAGTGAAATTATAAAGAGCGTATTAAATATTACTACGATCAAGCCTTTACGCTTTTGTCCGCCATCGTTGGTCGTGTTGAACTGGAAAACCCATAACGCGGAGCCACGCCGCTCCGAACCTAGTACGAGGGGGACAATCCAATGGTACAACGCCGTATCTTTAGTTTAACCGTCGGTTGTTGGTCGGCATTATTACTGGTTTTGGCGGTTAGCAGCCAAGTTAATGCTCATGGAGCAATGCAAACGCCAGTCAGTCGGACGTATGCATGTTTTCTGGAAGGCCCAGAAACCCCTGATACCGCCGCTTGTCGGGCGGCGATTGAGCTTGGGGGCACACAGCCGCTCTACGATTGGAATGAAGTTAATATTGGTAATGCTGCGGGTCAGCATCGTTCGTTAATTCCCGATGGCAAGTTGTGTAGTGCAGGCCGTGCCAAGTATGCCGGCTTCGATCTAGCTCGCGCCGATTGGCCCGCCACGCCTTTAACTTCGGGTAGTTCGATGAGTTTTCTGTATCGGGCGACTGCACCCCACCCAGGTTCGTTCGAGTTTTACATCACTCGCGACGGCTATAGCCCGACCCAAGCCCTCAAATGGTCGGATCTTGAGGCCACGCCCTTTTTGAAAGTCACCAATCCGCAATTAGTTAATGGTTCATATGTGATCAATGCCCGCATTCCGAGCAACAAAACTGGTCGCCATTTGATCTATTCAATTTGGCAGCGCTCGGATAGTGCTGAGGCTTTTTACACCTGCTCGGATGTAACATTTGGCGGCACAAACCCAACCAGTGTGCCAACTGCCACGCCGCGGCCAAGCGCTATACCAACCGCAACCGTGCCACCAACAGGCACACCGATTGCCACCGCCACACCGCGCCCAACCAGTGTACCGACCGCCACCCCAACCAACCCAACCACTCAGGCTTGGCAACCCTACACCAGCTATGCCACTGGTGCAGGCGTAACTTACGCTGGCAACACCTACATCTGCCGCCAAGGCCATACCTCACTGCCAGGCTGGGAACCCTCAGCAGTACCAGCGCTATGGCAATTGATTAATTAAATGGGTAAAAGCCCCGCAGATTTGACTGAATCTGCGGGGCTTTGGATTTAATTAGCTAACGGCCATAACGCTACTTGGTTGGTCATAATCAAGGGCATCAACACAACCCCACGCTGGTGATCGACATTAATATCGGCGGGAGCGCCAGTCGTGCCATAGTACATGATGCTTTCGCTGCCATCAGCCATTAATTGATGGATATTGCCTGTGCGCCAAACCGAAACCAACAAACTTTGATCGGCTAACACCACCAAGCCATCGTGTTGGCTAGCACTGGCCTTGCGATAAGTCTGCAATGTACCATCAGCAGTCAGTTCAAAAATCTCTTCGGTAGTATCGTAACGACAAACCAACAGCCTGCCATCAGCAGTTATTGCCAAGCCATTGGGGTTACCATTGGCTAATTTGACCGCCAGCGAAACATTACCAGCAGGGTCAATTTGATAAATCGCCGCCGTGCCAGTGCTGCCAAATGCCTCGTTAATCCCCATATCGCTGACAAAGACCGTTCCATCATCCCGCGCCACAACATCATTTAAAAAGCTGCTGCCACTGATCGCGATTGTGCCTTTGACCTCGCCCGAAACCGCATCGAACAAGCGCACACTATCCAGATCGGACACATATAGGGTATCGTTGGCAATCGCCATGCCTTTGGGCGCGTTCAATTCAACCTCAGCAGTCGCACCATCGATCCATTTGGCTTGTTTAAGCGTGCCATCGGGGTTAATTTGCGAAATATAGCCGTTATCATCGCGGCCAAATGGTGTACCATTAATATTTGAAACCAGATACAGATCGCTGAGTTGATTGTGCAACATGCCTTCTGGCTGGGCAAAACCTTCGCTCAAGGTAATAGGCGCAGTGATTGTCACAATTGGGGCAGTTGTTGGCTCCAGCGTTGGGGCAACAGTTGCAGTTACTTCAGCTTGGCTAACGCTAGTTGCGCTTGGCACAACGGTTGCAGTCGGGGCGACGGTGCTCCCACAACTCGTTAAACTCACACAGATAAGCAGCATTAATAGATAGATCTGAGCCATTGGAGCATTCCTTTCTTGAATAATGATCACGGCAGAATGCTACCAAGCCACGGTCTCGCTAGTAAGACATGGAAATATCCTATGATGAAAACTCCTAGTATTGCACCAACCAACACCAATCATATGCAACGTCGCCGCTTGCTGACCGATTTTCTACGTGCTCGGCGTGCCCGCATTTCGCCCGAAAGTGTTGGCTTGCCCAATGGCCAACGCCGCCGTACCCCAGGCTTACGTCGCGAAGAGGTCGCTTTGTTGGCGGGAGTGAGCGTTAGTTGGTATACATGGTTTGAGCAAGGCCGTGAAATTCAAGTTTCAAGCGCAGTATTGGAAAGTTTGGTGCGGGTGTTACAACTTGATGGCTATGAGCGTGAGCATTTGTATGTTTTAGCTCGCGATAGCGTTCATCCTGTCCCATGGCTGTGTCATGAAATCGATTCAGGCACGCAACTGATGCTCGATATGCTCGATCCTGCTCCTGCTTATGTGATTAGCCCATGTTGCACCGTATTGGCGTGGAACCAAGCTGCCCAGCTGGTTTTTGGCGATTGGCAAGCCAAAAGTATGCGTGAACGCAATTTATTGTGGATGACATTCAGCCAACCTGGCGCACGGTTATTTTTTGCTGATTGGGTTGGCGAAACCCAGCGGGTATTGGCATTTTTTCGTGCCAACAGCACCAAGTATATTGGTCACCCGATTTTACAAGCATTAATTGATGATTTGATGGCAATCAGCCCTGAATTTTGCCAGTTGTGGGCGCAACACGACGTTGGCGGCATCACAATTGAACGCAAAGAATTACGCCATTGGGAGCTAGGCAGCTTGGTGTTTCATCCCAAAGTGTTGCAAATTCACAATAGCGATCACCAACAGCTGGTGGTATATTTGCCGTTGGATGAGGCGCAGACCCGCGAGAAGCTTGAACAAGCTTTGAGCACCACGATCTAACATTCTGCTAACATGGCAGCAGCGAAAAGTAGCGCATAATACTACTACGTTGTTGTATCGAGATAGCCACATGTTTGAACCAATCACCACTGATCTCTATCGCGTGCCAATTCCTGTGCCGTTGCCACTTAAATATGTCAATTGCTATTTGCTCAAGGCTGATCATGGTTGGGTCGTGATCGATACCGGCATGCGGTATGCCCAAGCTGAGCAAACATGGCTCGAAACCTTTGAGCAGTTAGGCATTGCGTGGTCACAGATTAAGCAAATCATTGTGACCCACTACCATCCTGACCATTATGGTATGGCGGGCTGGATGGCTGAGCGCAGTGGAGCCAGCGTTTGGATGTCGCCAATTGAAATTCAAAGTGTGCAACGCGCTTGGTATCAGCCATTGCCCGATGCCGCCGATCATTTGGCCGATTTTTTCGAACTGCACGGCATGCCCAACGATCTCAATCGCCAAATTTGGCAACATACCATGGATGCAAGCCAGTATGTTGATCCCAAACCTGTGCTTCAGTCGCTGGATATGAACCAACCTTTGCAGCTTGGGCAACGCTCGTGGCAATTATTGCACGCACCTGGCCACGCCGATGGGCAGCTCTGTTTATACGATGCCGCTGATCAATTATTAATCGTGGCTGACCATGTGTTGGCCGATATTACACCCAACATTAGCCTTTGGCCCGAAGCCAAACGCGATCCGTTAGCCGATTATTTGGCATCGCTCAACGAATTTGCAGCACTCGATGTACGCTTGGCTTTGGCAGGGCATCGCAAGCCAATTATGGCCTTTCGTGAACGTTGTCATGAAATAGCCCAACATCATGATCATCGGCTTGATTTGATGCACGATTACGCTAGCACAGGCAAAACCGCCTTTGAAGTCTGCGAATTTGCCTTTGGCGTAACCACCCTTTCAGCCCATCAACTACGCTTCGCAATCACCGAAACCTTGGCCCATCTGGTTTATTTAGAGGGTCAAGGGCGATTGCGTCGCGAACAACGGGCTAGACAGATTATCTTTCTTGATCAACACTAACGCCGATTCGCAACGTTTTTTGGAGGGTGTATGCGCTGGTGGAAAAAACTTGGCTTATTGGTGGTAGCAATGGCCTTGGTGGCCTGTGGCAACGCCGATGTCGATGCAGCAAAAGTAGCGAGCGAAGGCGCAACCGCCTTTGAAAGCGTCAACAATTTTCACTTTAAACTAACGGTCAGCGAAGGCGAAGCCGCGCCTTTGGGCGATATTATCATCATTGATGCTGATGGCGATAGCATTCGCCCTGATAAAATTCAGGCTAAAATCAAGGCCAAATTGGCAGGCGCACCAATCGCCGTCAATATTAATGGCGTTATCATCGGAGCCGATGCCTGGATCACGCCTAATCCATTCAATCCAACCGCCTTCGAAAAGTTGGAAGATACTGGCGGGCTTGAAACATTTTCGCCTGCCAAGGGTATTAGTGATGTGCTGCGCGGCCTTAAAAACCCAACTTTTGTTGAAGAGGCAGAAATCGACGGCACGGCAACCTATCATATCAGCGGCGAAGTTGATGCCCAAAGCGTCTCAGCCCTGACTGGTGGAGTCGCCGAAGCTGGTACGATTAAGCTCGATCTGTGGATTGGCAAAGACGATAAATTATTACGGCAATTGGTTGCAGTTGGCCGCTTGGTCAGCACCGAAAAAGAAAGCATCAAGCGCACCTTGATTGTTTCGAAATTCAACCAAACGCTCACAATCGAGCCACCACAATAGTTTTCCGTAGGCTGGTTCGTTATGTCGAACCACGATGCTATGGCTAGACCAAACACTGTAATCGCGAGGTATCCAAACATGCTTGATCAACCATTAAACGATATATTTACAGGGTGGGCTGCTATGACTGAACACAATAGCGATCTAGTGGCTGATCGTTTTGGCATGCCACGCGCTGAACTCGACGAATTAGTCCATGGCTCGGTGGCACATTTGGCGCAAACTCATTATTATCATTATTTGGCGCGGCCAAAGCCCCAGTTTGATGATGATATCGACGAAAACACCGCTGCCCAAAGCAAACCCCGCCATGTCGTGCTGTTCCGCACGCCCGATGATGCCTTATCGTTCGCCCAACGCATTCGCATTGGCGAAACACCACGGGTACGCCAGATCAGCCGTGAGAATATGATTTGGCATATGCTCAACGATGAAGCAATCGTACGGGTCATCTTTTTTGAACAACCACTCGAAGAATTACCAACTGGCCTGAATTTACAAACCTTGGCCGATTTACCTGGGGCAATCGCGATCGAACGTAACGATGTTTTGACCTCGCGCCAAATTTGACCCTTACCTATCTGGGTGTTAGAATCCCGATAGGCGGAATATTAAAATAGTAACGATGATACCAAGAGCTACGAGTTTATCGTAGCTCTTTATCTATGTCATGCGTTACCCAATGCGAGGTTGTATGTTAGTTGTCATGGACGCACACGCTACACCTGAGGATATTCAAGCTGTTTGTACAGTGATCGAGGACATGGGTTTGCAGGCCAACACCATGCCCGGCCCAACCCGCACGGCGATCGGGATTACCGGCAATAAAGGGGCGATTGCCGAAGCTGCGCGGCTTAAATTGATGCCTGGCGTGCGTGATGTCATTCGCGTCACCGCACCCTATAAATTGGTCAGCCGCGAATATCGCGAAGCCGACACGATTATTGAAATTAATCGGGTGCAAATTGGTGGGCCTTCGCTGGTAGTTATGGCTGGGCCATGTTCAGTCGAAGGCCGCGAACAATTGCTCACCACTGCCGAAGCCGTCAAAGCCGCTGGAGCTACAATTCTACGTGGTGGCGCTTTCAAACCACGCACCTCGCCCTATAGCTTCCAAGGCATGGGCGAAGATGGGCTGAAACTGTTGGCCGAAGCCCGCGAACTCACTGGCATGCCGGTAATTACCGAAGTGATGGATACTGAGCAAGTTGATTTGGTGGCCGAATATGCCGATATTTTGCAGCTTGGCGCACGCAATATGCAAAATTTCGCCTTGCTTAAGCGGGTTGGCCGCACTCGCCGCCCAGTCATGCTCAAGCGCGGCCTTTCTTCAACCGTCAAAGATTGGCTGCTTTCCGCCGAATATATTATGGCTGAAGGCAATCAAGCAGTCATTTTGTGCGAACGTGGCATCCGCACCTTCGATGATCACTCACGTGGCACGTTTGATCTGAGTGTGGTTCCTGTATTGCGCGAATTGACCCACTTGCCGATTATTGTTGATCCCAGCCATGCAACTGGCCGCTGGCAGAGCATTTTGCCAATGGCTCGCGCTGGCATCGCATCGGGTGCTGATGGTTTGATGATCGAAGTTCATCCTAACCCCGCCGAAGCATGGTCGGATGGTGAACAATCGCTCTTGCCCGAACGTTTCGTCGAATTGATGGAGCAAGTTGAACGGATCGCCGATGCCATGGATCGACCAATCCAAGGCCGCACCAAAGCCGCCACGGTTTAGCTCCCTCACCCCAACCCCTCTCCCACTGCGGCGGGCGAGGGGCGTTTCAGTCTTCATAATAGAGGAATTCCCCCTCGCCTCGCTGGGCGGGAGGGGAGGTAACCTTATAAGATAGGTTGTTAAGACCCCTCACCCCAACCCCTCTCCCACTGCGGCGGGCGAGGGGCATTCTAATCTCATGATGAGCTGGTTCCCCCTCGCCTCGCTGGGCGGCAGGG